>DASZXE010000662.1:0-4657 GCA_035546475.1 Kofleriaceae bacterium | reverse complement strand
AGCGCCCGCGCGGCACGGTCCACGCGATCGATCGCGGTGTGGTCGAGCGCGTCGTTGGTGCGCGAGCGGGCGACGTCGCACAGCCACGTCACCACCTGGCGGCCGGCCGCGAACAGAGGCTTGAAGTCGATCGGCGGCGGGGGCGCGGACGGATCGCGGTCCATCTCGTCCTCGGGGACCTCGTGGAAGCCATCGCCGAGCGACGCGGACGACTCGTCGTCGTCGGCGTGGCACGAGCCGCGCGAGGCGAGCGACACGAACGAGAGGAGGGTCGCCAGGCGGGCGGAACGGGCGAGACGATCGGGCACGAGCATGCCTTTCCCCGGCGGGGAGCCGGGACGGACGCCGGCGAGCGCCGGCGGCGGCCGATCGCGATGCGACCGGCCAGGTTCGGAAGCGAGTAGGCGAGACGAGGGACGCCGCCGCGCCGCAGGGCGACGCGTACGGCGGTAGCCGGCGGCTGCCGGCGGGAGCGAGCGGGCGCGGGTGGGCCTACGCCGCGCCCGCCCGCTCCAGGTGACGCGCGACGACCGCGTCCTTGGTGAGGGCCGCGAACGAGTGCAGCGGCGGTACCGGCCGCGCGATCGCGCCGAGCGAGATGCCCTCGCGGTTCAGCTCGCTCTCGAGCAGGCCGAGCATCTCTGGCGTGACGCCGAGCGTGGCCAGCTTGGCGCGGACGATCGCCGTCCCGGCATCGACGCCGAGGGCCCCGAGCGCGCGCAGCGCGGGCACGAGTGCGGCCGGCCGCAGTCGGTAGCGGCCGAGCCTCAGCTCGATCGCGTTCCGCCTCGACTCGTCGCAGCGACTCGCGCGCCCGCGCTCGATCATGGCGTCCGCGACCCGCCGCACCACGGCAACGCCGGCTGGGCCCCACTGCGGCGCCTCACGAGCCGCTAACGCGAGCACCATCGCCACATCATCGGTGAGGCCGCCGGGCACCGGCCTCCCATCCATCGCGTCGATCATTGCCGCGTTCCCGTTCCGCACCGCGCGCGGTCCGCCGGGCAGTCGCGCCGCCGGCTCGGCCGCGATCTGCCCGACCCACGCCGCACAGTCGCGCAAGCCCTTCAGTGCCGGCCTGGCCATCAGCCGGTCGGCGCCCGCCTGCGCCCCGTTGCGCGGCACGCGCGGATCGAGCACAACGACCTGGTCGTCCTCGAGCGGCAGCGTGTGCCGACCGACCGGCGTGTCGATCGTGGCCAGCCGCCGCTTCTGCTCCGGCGCGAGGAACTCGCCCAGCAGCACGTAGAGCGCCGCGCGCTCGACGCAGTTCGGGTCGGGCGCCGGGAGCCTGAGCCGCTGGGGTGGTGCGCACACGTCGACACGCGGACCGTCGCAGGCTTCACCGACGTCGTCGCGCTGGGGCAAGGACCGGAGCCAGCGGATCACGGCGACCGTCGAGTTCAGGCTCTGCGCAAGTGCGAGCAGCTCGGGATCGCGCGCCGTCACCAGACCGCGCACGGTCTCGCTGATCGCACCGAGGCACGTCTCGTCGTTGAGGGGCGAGAGGATCATGGGATTCCGGGGGAGAGGGAGGAGTTGGGGGGCAGGGAGGAGGGGTGACCGAGCGTGCGGTGCGGCTGAAGCAGGAAGCGCGATGGCTGGCGGCGGTGAGCGGCTCGTCACGCCACGCGGGGTGCTCGCCGAACGACGTACCGGCGGCTCGAGCGTCAGTGCGGCCTGCGGCGCATCAGCTCGGCGCGGACCGCCTGCGCGGCCTCGGCGGCCGACATCGCCATCAACCTGGCGATCCACGCGTCGCGCTCGGTGGTGCCGAGCTGCGCGATCATGCGCTGCACCTGGAGGATCTCGGGTACGCGCAGGTGCTTCGCGATCTCCATCATCCGCGCCTGCACCGCGGCGGGGGAGGGCATCGTCGTCGCGGCGCCGACGGCCGGCGAGGATGCGTCGGTCGCCGGCGCGCTGTGGTTCTCGCCGTCGTCAGACACCTCCATCTCGCTCTCGCCGCTCGCGTCGTTTTCGTCATCGACCGCGTCGTTGCCATTGGGCTGGCCAGCCGGCTCGAGCTCGGAGGCGCGATCGTTCTCCTCCTCCGCGTCGTCGCCACCGTCCTGCGCGCCGTCGGACGACTCGCCGCTCGGCAGGCCATCGCTGGCGTCCTGGTCACGCTCGGCGTCCGGCGTCTGGTCGCTCTCGGCCGCCGCGCTGGCGCGCCCGCAGTTCCCGCCGGCGACGTCTCCGCTGGCCTCGGCGGATCGCGCCGTCCTGCGCGCGCTCCGCGCCTGGCGCGCCTTGATGCGCTCGAGCTTCGACGCGACCTCGTCGACCGCGTCCTCGAAGTTCATCGCGCAGAGTCGATCCGTCCACGTCTGCCGGTCCTCGGGCTCCATCGCCATCAGCAGGCGCCGGAACAGGGATCCGTCCTCCCCCAGCTCGTGGGCAATGAGCAGGATGTGGGACGTCCGCAGGTGCGCGACGTCGATCGCGGTCGAGGTCTGCGCCTCGTCGCCGCCCGCCTCGTCCGCCGAGTCCTCGTGCGACGCGGCGTTGCGCACGCCGCCCATCCCGCCCATCACCAGCCGCGCCACGTCGGCGACCGGGGCGATCACGCCCTGGACCTTGTCGGCGAGCGTTATCATCTTCGCGAACACGTCGGCATCGGCCGCTGGCTCGGCGTCGTCGGCATCGTCATCCGCATCGCCGTCGTCGTCGTCCTCGTCCCACTCTGCGTCGCTCTCGGGCGCGGCGTTGCGGGCGGTAAGGGCACCGGGTGCGGCCAGCACGATGGGCGGCAGGCCCGGCGCCGGGCCACTCGTCGTCGGCGGCGGGAGGACCGGCGCGGGCGGCGGCGGCCGACGCGGCATCGCGGCGCCGTCGGCGGCGCGCACCAGCTCGGCGGCGGCGTTCATCATCTGCGACGCGCCCGCCGATGCACTGGCGCCCTGGCTCGCGAGCGCGGCCGTCACCATCTGGAACATCTGCACCTGGCCGCGCAGCGCCTCTGCGAGCAGGTACTCGGTGCCGGTCATCGCCGCCGGCATCGGGAGCGCCGGCCAGGTCCCGAACGGCGCCGTCACCGTGGTCGGCCTCGCGGGCTCCGTCGTGATGAACCCGTTGCGCACGATCGGGCCCGGGCCACTGTCCACCGCCGCCGCCTCGTTCGTATCGATCTCCTCGACCTCCGTGCGTGGCGCCGGCATCGGGACCGTGACGTACGCGGCGTCGACGCTCGCGAGCACCATCTCGTGCTCGTCCAGCGCATCGAGCCGGTACCGACCGGCCTGGTCGTTCACCGCGATCCGGAAGCCCTCGACATCGACGTCGATCGGTACGATCAGCGGGCGCCCGTCCACGCCGCGCACGACGTCGAGCTGACCGCGCTGACCTTCGCGCAGGCGGCGCACGCGCCAGAACCTGGCCTCCGTCGGCGGCGTGAACCGCTGACCCTTGTAGTTGTACGCGAGCTGAGACACGGCAGACCTCCCCGCCGGCCGCACCCGTGGCGCCGGCCGACGCGATGACGAACGAGGGATCCAATCGACCGTGCGAACGCGTCGACGATGTCAGTCCCCTCATTCACCTATCGTCCCCGAGTTGGCCAGTTCGCCGGTCTGGCACGATCTTCGCGGTCATTTTCTCTTGCGATGCTTCGCGCGCCGTCGCGTGCCGCAGTCTGCGCGCAGCACCCGTCGAGGGATCTTCGGCATCGATGATCCGGCGAGCGCGCGTGAAGACGCGGCTACGAGCAGGACGCGGAGCCCGAGCAGCGCGACGGTCGGCGGGGCGGCGAGTCGCTCATCGAGCACCGCGTGCGCGACGGCGAGCCTGCCACGGGCGAGTCAACGAGCGCGCTCGCGTCGCCCGCAGCCGCGCTCGATCTCCTTGATTCGCGACGCAAGCGCACCGCATTTCACGCTCGATCCGTCGTCGATCGCGCGTACGTCCCCATGACGTCAGTTGCCAAGTGGTCGCTCCGGGAGCCGAACCGCGTCAAGCCGCCCGAGTTGGGTGGCAAGCATCAGGTGGTGCGCTGCTTGACGTACTTGGCGAGGGCCTGACGAGAGACCCCGAGCCCTCGGCTCGCGGTGCTGACGCTGCCCGCATCGAGGAGCGCCGCGAAGCGACGAGCCGCGTCGCGGAGCTCGCGCAGGCCTCGCCATTCGTAGCGGCCGAGCTTCGCGACCGCGTGAACCCCGAGATGATCGAGGCTGCGTTGGACGCCGAGTTCGGCGATCGCGTCGCGAAGCAGCGGGACCGCCTCATCGGGGCGGGCGGTCAACGGCGAAACTAGCATGTACCAGGGCTGCGCGAGGACACCCAGCGCGCGGAAGACCTGCTCACCGTTGCGCGCGAGGACGATCGTCTCCGGATGCTCCTCGAAGACTCGCGTGACCTCGCGCACCGATGGGGTTCGAAGGGCGAGATCAAGCACCGGGCGCTCGGGCGCCAGACGTTCGGCGAATCCATGCAGATCGTTGTCGGTGGTCGCCAGGAACCGCGTGAATCTGGACAGGCCGGCCGCCGTCGGGAACTGGCCCAGGCCGGCGCTGCGCGATAGGACGCGCGCCCCGTAGCCGAAAAGAGCGAAGGCCCGAGGTGGCAGCCTCGAGCCTTCAGGTCGCACCCGTAGCCGTGGGCTCGACGAGTGGTTCGTCGCACGGCGCGCGGGGCGCGTCCAGTTCTTGGCGTCTGCGGC
>DASZXE010000661.1:0-2289 GCA_035546475.1 Kofleriaceae bacterium | reverse complement strand
ATCGAGGAGGAACGCGTCCAGCGGCGCGCGCGGGCGCCCGAGGTCGACGCCGTCGAGCGAGGCGGCCGCGTCGGTGGAGCCGGGCGCGTCGGCGGAGACGGGCGCGTCGGGCGCGTCGGGCATCGGCCGCGCGATTGTGGGTCGCCCGCGCCGGGGGCACAAGACGACCCGAACGCGCGCCGCGAGGCCTTCATTCCCGCGCCCGCGCCCGGGATCGCCTCCTGACGCAGAAGATCGGTGGTTTCGCGCCAGGCGAGTACATTCGGCGCGTGACCACGGCCCCGGACTCCAGCCTCGGCGCGAAGCGGCTCGACCGCTGGAAGCTGTCGCTCCTCGACCTGACGCTGCGCAACCGCCTGCTCGACGCGAAGGAGGGCCGACAGCTCGCCCGGCTGGCGGGCGTCGACGCCGCGCAGCTCGCGGCCGTGCTCGACGAGGATCGCGAGCTGGAGCTGACCGCGTACGCCGCGCCGTCGGCCGACGCCGTCGGCGGACCGGAGCGCGCCGCGGAGGCGACCGCGCACGCCGCCGCCGAGGCGCTGGCCGCGCGCCGGCTGCTGGTGGCGGCGGCGGCCCCCGAGCTCGAGCGCAGCCTGGTCGCGATGAGCCGCGCCGCCCGCGAGAGCCTCGGCGAGGGCGGCGCGCGCACGCTCTGGTTCGGGCTCGGCACGCTGCGCTGGTTCGAGCTCGACGACGACGTGCCGCGCCACGCCCCGCTCGTCCTCTACCCGGCGGAGCTGCGGCGCACCGCGGCCGGCGATCGCTTCCGCGTCGCCGCCGCCGCCGACGAGGAGCCGCGCTGGAACGAGACCCTGTTCGAGAAGCTGAAGAGCGAGTTCCACCTCGAGATCGCCCACGACGCCGACGAGGTCGACGTCGCCGCCGCGCTCGCCGCCGTCGCCGCCGCCGTCGCCGACCGCCAGGGCTGGGAGGTGCGGCCGGACGCGCGGCTCGGCATCTTCTCGTTCACGAAGTTCGCGATGTGGACGGACCTCGCCGAGCGCGGGCAGGCGCTGCTCGCGGCGCCGGTCGTGCGCCACCTCGCGGCCGGCGGCGGCCAGCCGTTCCCGGCCGGCGGCGACTTCCTCGACGCGGCCGACCTCGATCGCACGGTGCCGCTCGCGGACCTGTTCGCGCCGCTCGACTGCGACGCGAGCCAGCTCGCCGCGATCATGGCCGGCGCCGGCGGGCGCACGTTCGTCCTCCAGGGACCGCCCGGCACCGGCAAGTCGCAGACGATCACGAACCTGATCGCGCAGGCGCTCGCCACCGGCAAGACGGTGCTGTTCGTCGCCGAGAAGATCGCGGCGCTCGAGGTCGTCGAGAAGCGGCTGGCGGCCGCCGGCCTCGGCGACTTCTGCCTCGAGCTGCACTCGCACAAGGCGAAGAAGCGCGAGGTCATCGGCGAGCTCGGCCGCGTGCTCGAGCGGGTGTGGCGGCCGAACACGCCGGTGGCCGGCGACGATCAGCGGCTGGCGGCGGTGCGCGCCGAGCTCGACGACTACGCCCTCGCGCTCCACCGCCCGCAGCCGGCGGGGCCGAGCGTCCACGACGCGCTCGCGCGGCTGGGCGCGCTGCGCGACGCGCCGAAGCTGGGCGACGCGGCGCCGACCGCGCAGGTGAGCAAGCCCGAGGACGTCGCGACGCGGCGCGAGGCGGTGCAGCGGCTCGCCGAGGCCGCGCGCGAGGTCGCGCCGCCGACCGCGCACCCGTGGCGCGGCTCGACGCTCGACGAGTGGAGGCTCACCAGCGAGGACGCGGTGGCGGCGGCGGTCACCGAGGCGCAGGCGGCCGCCAAGGCGCTGGCGGCGGCGGTCGGCGGGCTGCCGCAGCTCGTGCCCGGCCTCGAGCCGAGGACGCGCGCCGAGCTGGAGGCGGTCGGCGCGCTGGCGCGCCACCTGACGACCAGCCCGCGCGCCGGCGCCGAGCTGATCATCGACACGCGGACCGCGAACGCCGACGCCAGCGCTGACGCGGCGAAGGTCGCCCTCGTCAAGGCGAAGGCGGGCGCTCCGGCGGCGCCGCGCGACGTGAACGCCTGGCTCGGCCTCGTGCGTCACCGGCGGGCGCTCGGCCTGCGCCTCGACGAGCGGTGGAGCGGCCGCGTGTACGAGCCGCTCGTGTTCGGGCTCGCCGACACGTTCCGGACCTGGGCCGAGCGCTTCGCGCTGTTCCGCTGGTTCGCGCTGCGCGGGCCGCGCGCGCAGGCGCGCCAGGCGCTCGCCGACGGCACGGCGCTGCCGGCCGACGCGACCGTCGCCGACGAGCTCGACGCCGCCCGCCAGGCCC
>DASZXE010000660.1:0-1627 GCA_035546475.1 Kofleriaceae bacterium | reverse complement strand
CCAGCACGCGCTGCCAGAGCTCCTCGACGATCGTCCCGCCGTTCGCGCCGCGGGTCACCTCCTGCACCAGCACCCCGTCGACCACGGCGAGGACCAGGTCGACGACGCGCGCCGGCTCGCACGGCGCGACCACGCCGCGCTCGACGCCCGCCGTGAGCCGGGCCACCAGCTCCGTGCGCAGCGGCGCGGTCGCGGCGCGGCCGCGGGCGAGCAGCTCCTCCGGGTCGGAGCCGCCGGCGGCCCAGAGCTGCAGGAGCAAGAGCACCAGGTCGCGCCGGCCGCGCTGCAACTCGACGGTCGCGCGCGCCAGCTCGGCGAGCGCGATCACCGGGTGGTCGACCGCGGCGATGCGGCCGACGACGTGGCCGACCTGCTGCCGGTAGACCTCCTCGACCGCGGCGTGCAGCAGCCCGGTGAGGTCGCGGAAGTAGAAGTAGAGCGTCGGCCGCTTCACCTCGAGCGCGCGCGCGAGCTCGGACATCGTCGTGCGCCCGCCGCGGGCGCGCAGCACCTCGAGCGCGCGCCGGACGAGCTCGCTGCGGCGCTGGACATCGACGGTGCGGGCCATACCTGACAACCTGTCAAATAATCGTTCTCTGACACCATGTCAACATTGAAACCGCATCGCCGCGATCGCCCCGCGATCCGGAGTGAAACGGGGAAGATCCATGCACGCACTCCCGTATGTTGATGGCCCGACAAAAGCGCCCTCGGTCGGGTTCTCCTCGCAATCCGTTCGTGTAACCTCGCAACGCCCATGGCCGAGAAGCGCACGCTGCGCCCCGACGACGACGACGTAGTCCTCCAGAAGCCGGAGGACTCTCGCGTCGTGATCCCGGTCTTCCACACCGCCTCGGCCTGCCCTGGCGCCGCCACCGCGTACCTGCTCCGCCGCATCGCCTACCGCGCCGGCGCCTACGCCCCCGGCATCCAGGAGTACGTCTTCTTCGACCTGGCCAACTACTCGCAGGCGGGCGGCACGCTCGACGCGGTCCAGCGCTGGTTCGGCGCCCGGGTCGCGGATCTGCAGGAGATGGGCTACCGGCTCAACGCGCGCCGGGTCGCCGAGCCGACGCCCACCATCCTCGAGTGGGTGAAGGGCGGCGTCGGCTATCGCGGCGCGGTGATGCCGACTGACTTCCGGCGTCTCCACCCGCAGGAGGTCGAGCCCGACATCAACCACGCGGTCGCGGTCTCGATGGACCGCTACGACGGCGCCGCCGAGGACGACCTCGTCATCGTCGACCCGTGGCCCGGCGAGAAGCTGCGCGCCCCCGACCGCGGCAAGGTGCCCCCGGTCCTCGAGGCCGCCCACCGCGACTTCAAGTACAACGCCATCATCTTCTACTGGGCCGGCTGGAGCTGACGCCTCCCGCCGGCGCACGTCCCGCCGGCCGGAGCCAACGCCACTGCTGCCGCGACCGCCGCTGGTGACCCCGCGCGCCGCCGTGCGCCACCGCGTCGTCGCCGGCTGGCCGGAGCTGACGCTGCCCGTGCCGCAGCTCGCGGGCGCGCGTCGTCGCCGGCTGGTTGGCGCTGACGCCGCCCGTGCCGCCGCTGGCGCGCGACGCCGCGTGGCTGGCTGGCGCTGACGCCGCCCGTGCCGCCGCTGGCGCGCGACGCCGCG
>DASZXE010000659.1:0-11001 GCA_035546475.1 Kofleriaceae bacterium | reverse complement strand
CGGTCGCCCGCCCCGGCCGCCCGCGGCGCCGCCGCCCGCCGCGCGAGCACCAGCTCGACGCCGCCGGCGGGCGCGACCGTGATGACCCGCGGGCGCGCCGCGATGGGACGGTCGCGGCGCAGCCGGATCGTGAAGCGCGCCAGCAGGCCCGCGACGAGGATCGCCAGCTCCTGCTGCGCGAACGTCGCGCCGAGGCAGCGCTTGGCGCCGCCGCCGAACGGCAGGTACTCGTGCGGCCCGAAGCTGCGCTCGAGGAAGCGCTCGGGCCGGAACCGCGCCGGATCGCCGTAGACGTCGCGGTTGCGGTGCACGAGCGGCACCGCGATCGAGACGCCGCGCCCCGGCGGCACCACCCGGTCGCGCACGCGCAGCGGCCGCGCGACCTCGCGGGTGAGGAAGACCAGCGGCGGGTGCAGGCGCAAGGTCTCGTCGCAGACCGCCTGCAGGTAGCGGAAGCCGGCCGGGTTGCCGCGCGCCTGCGCGTCGACCTCGGCGACCACGCGCGCGAGCACGTCCGGGTGGCGGCACAGCTCGTAGCAGGCCCACGCGAAGGCGACCGCGGTCGTCTCGTGGCCGGCGACGACGAGGTCGGCGAGGTGCACGCGGATCTCGCGGTCGGGCAGCGAGCTGCCGTCCGGCCGCCGGACGGTCATGAGCTCGCCGAGCATGTCGCGCGCCTCGGCGCCGCCGCTGGAGCCCGCGCGCCGTCGCAGGTCCAGCTCGTGGCCGACCAGCTCGCGCAGCTCGGCGATGCCGCCGGCGATCCGCGCCCACCGCCTCGATCGTCGCCGCAGCCACGGCAGGTAGAGCAACGTCGGCCCCTGGCGGTCGAGCGCGCGCGTGGTCGCGTCGCGGAAGCGCGCGGTGCGCGCCTCGTCGATGTCGCCGAACAGCACGGCCAGGATGATGCGCAGGCTGAGCTCGTGGCCGAGGTCGTGCGCGTTGACCGGCCCGGGCGCCAGCCGGTCGAGCGTGGCGCCGACGACGCGCATCATGACCGCGCAGTGGTCGGCGTGGCGCCTCTGGTGGAAGAGCGGCGCCAGCATCCGCCGCGTCGCGTGGTGGCGCTCGCCCGCCTGCAGGAAGATCGAGTCGTCGGTGAGCACTGGCGCCGTCGACGGCAGGCGCCACGGCACCAGCGTGCGGTGGTCGGCGGAGACGATCGCGCGCGCGCCGTCGGGGTGGCCGGTGACGACGGTGCCGCGTGTCTCGGGCAGCTCGACGAAGAACGGGTCGTCGAAGCGGCGCACGAGCGCCTCGAACACGCCGTACGGATCGCGCCAGTAACGCAGGAACCAGCCCAGCACGAACCTCGGACCGCGGGGTAACGCCACCTCGCCCCGATTAGGCCCGACGCCGCCGGCCGCGTTCAAGACAGCGGGTCTACTATCGTGGCGATGCTGACGCGCCACGAGCGGTGGATCGACCGGATGTACGGGCACGGCGACGGCTCGATCACCGACTCGCACCGCGGCTACCTGAACTTCGGGCTGTGGGACGACGGCATCGCCGACTACGCCGCCGCCGCCGAGAACCTGGTCGCCGCGCTGGGGGCGCGGCTGCGGCTCGGGCCGGGCGCGCGCCTCCTCGACGTCGCCTGCGGGCGCGGCGTGCAGGACCTCTTCCTCCTCCGCCGGTTCGGCGCGCTGACCATCGACGCCGTCGACGTCACGGCGCGCAACGTGCTGCTCGCGCGCCGGCAGGCGGCCGCCCACGACGGGCCGGGCGAGGTCCACGTCCACCGCGGCTCGGCGACCCGGCTGCCGTTCGACGACGCGAGCTTCACCCACGCGATCTGCGTCGAGGCGGCGTTCCACTTCGACACCCGCGAGGCGTTCCTGGCGGAGGCGCACCGCACGCTGGCCGGCGGCGGCCGCCTCGCGCTCGCCGACATCGTGCTCGCGCGCCGGCCGGCGTCGCGGCGCGAGCGCGCGCTGGTCGACGCCGCGTGCCGGCTGTGGCGCATCCCGCCGGCGAACATGGTCGACGAGCCCGCGTACCGCGCGATGCTCGAGCGGCGCGGCTTCGCGATCGAGTCGATCGAGCACGTCGCCGCCCGCACGTTCCCCGGTTACTACCGCTCGCAGCGGCGTCCCGCGCGCCGGCGCGAGCTGGTCGCCGCGCGCGGGCGGGTCGGCGCCACCGTCGGCGCGCTGCTCAACTACGCCGCGCACCGCGTCTTCGAGTCGGGCCTGATCGACTACCTGCTCGTCACGGCCGTGCGAGGCGCCCGGTGACCGCCGGCGCGCCGCCGTTGGCCGATCTCCACCGCCACCTCGACGGCTCGCTGCGCCCGGTCACGCTCGCCGAGCTGGCCGCCGGCGCCGGCGTGCAGGTGCCGCCCGGCCTCGGCTTCCGCCCGGGCATGGGCCTCGGCGAGGCGCTCGCCTGCTTCGAGATCACGCTCGCCGTCCTGCAGGAGGCCGAGGCGATCCGCCGCGTCGCCGCCGAGATCGTCGACGACGCCGCCGCCGACGGCGTGACCACGCTCGAGGTCCGCTTCGCGCCGCAGCTCCATGGCCGCCACGGCCTGGCGATCGCCGGCGCGGTCGACGCCGCGCTCGACGGCCTCGCCGGCCGCGCCGGCCTCATCCTCTGCGCGCTCTACGGCGAGGATCCGGCGGTCGCGAACGCGCTGGTCGACACCGCGGTCACCCGGCCGGGCGTGGTCGGCCTCGACCTCGCCGGCGGTCCGGTTCCCGGACAGTCCTGGGGCATGACCGCCTACCGCGACGCCTTCGTCCGGGCGGCGGACAACGGCCTCGGCCGCACCGTCCACGCCGGCGAGGGCCGCCCGCCCGCCGAGATCGCGGTGGCGATCGAGGAGCTCGGCGCGCTCCGCATCGGCCATGGCACGACGCTCCTCGACGATCCGCGCGTGGTCGACCTCGTCCTCGCCCGCGGCGTCACCCTCGAGGCGTGCATCACCTCGAACGTCCACGTCGGCGCCATCGCCCACCGCGAGGACCACCCGCTCGCCCGCTGGCTCGCCCTCGGCGTGCGCGCCTGCGTCAACACCGACAACACGCTGTTCTCGGCGGTGACCTCGCGCGGCGAGCTGGCCCACGCCCGCGCGCTGCCCGGCATGACCGACGAGCTGCTCGCCCGCGCGATCGCCCACGGCCACGCCGCCCGCTTCGTGCGCGCCTGACGACCGGCCGAGCCCCGCGCCGCCGGCCAGAATGACGACCGGCGCGTGCAACTTCGATCGCTTGGCGGGTGGTGCGCGCCTCAGCCGGCGGCGGCCCCGGCGTCCACCGGCTCGTCGGCGGGATCGATGGCGGCGAGGAGGGCCTTGAGCTGCACCGGCTTGACCAGGTGGACCGCGAAGCCCGCGTCCCGCGTCCGCGATCGATCGTGCTCCTAGCCGTACCCGGTCAGGGCGACGAGGCGCGGCACCCGGTCGGCGAAGCGCTCGCGGATCTGCCGCGCCAGCTCGAACCCGTCGACGACCGGCAGGCCGAGGTCGAGCACCGCGACGTCGGCGCGGTGGTGGTCGAGGCGCTCGAGCGCGGTCGGCGCGTCGATCGCCCACGCCACGTCGTAACCGCGATCGGTCAGCGCCGCCGCCAGCAGCTCGGCGGCGTCGGCGTTGTCGTCGACGACGAGCACGCGCTTGCGGCCGGAGGGCAGGGCCGGCGCGCTCCGCTCCGCCGCCGCGACCGGCACGTGGTCGAGCGCGGGCAGCCGCACCTCGAACGTGCTGCCGGCGCCGGGGCCGGCGCTGCGGGCGGACACCGTCCCGCCGTGCAGCGCGACCAGGCTCTTGACCAGGGCGAGGCCGATGCCGAGCCCGCCGGAGGCGCGGTCGAGCGCCCGCTTGCCCTGCACGAACAGCTCGAACACCCGCGGCAGCAACGCGGCGTCGATCCCCTCGCCGTCGTCGCGGACCGAGACGACGTTGGTCGCGCCGTCGTGGTGGCCCTCGACCTCGATGTGCCCCGACCGCGGCGTGTAGCGGGCCGCGTTGGTGACGAGGTTCGACAGCACCTGCGCGAGGCGGGCGGCGTCGCCCGCCACCCACAGCCCGCGCGGGACCTCGATCCGCACGTGGTGGCCGCGCTGCTCGAGCAGCGGACTGGCCATCTCGACCGCCCGCGCGACCACCTCCGCCAGATCGACCGGCTGCCGCGACAGCTCGAGCTTGCCGCGCGTGATGCGGGAGACGTCGAGCAGATCGTCGACGAGCCGGGTGATGTGCCCGAGCTGCCGCTCGATGATCGCGCGCTCGCGCCGCGACTCGGGGTCGCCGCGCAGCTCCATGAGCTGGATCGCCGTCGAGATCGGCGCCAGCGGGTTGCGCAGCTCGTGCCCGAGCATCGCCAGGAACTCGTCCTTGGCCTGGCTGGCGGCCTCGGCGTCGCCGCGGGCCTGCCGCTCGGCGGCGAACAGGCGCGCGCGCTCGAGCGCCTGCGCGCACAGCTCTCCCACCGTCAGCATCAACGAGCGCTCGCCGTCGTCGAAGACGCGCCGCTCGCCGTAGCGGATCCCCGCCACGCCGAGCACGCGTCCACCCACGCGGAGCGGCAGCGCGACCGAGCCCTCGAAGCCACCGGCCCGGATGAACGGCTCCATCGCCGGATAGCGCGCGATCGCGGCGTCGACGTCGTCGAAGAACAGCGCGGTGCCGGTGCGGGCCGCGTCGCGCAGCGCGCCGCCGCCGTCGAGGGTCATCGTCTCGAACGGGCGGGTCGCTCCGATCGGATGGCCGCGCTCGCCCAGCAGCCGCAACGTCTGGCCGTCCGGCTCGAGCGCGTAGACGGCGCCGGCGACGGCGCCGAGGCCGGTCAGCGCCTCGTCGAGCACGGCGACCGCCACCTCCTCCGGCGTCGTCGTCCGCGACAGGGTCACCGCGACCCGGTGCACGAGCTGGAGGCGATGGTGGGCGCGCTCGACCGCCTCGCGCTCCGTCCGCTCCGCTGCCAGCCGCCGCTCGTTCTCCTCGGCGGCGCGCCGCTCGGTGAGGTCGTGGGTGATGACCGCGTAGCCCTGCAGCGAGCCGTCGCGGGCGTGCAGCGGCCAGATCGCCGACTCGGCGTAGAACTGGGTGCCGTCGCGTCGCATCCGCCACCCGGAGACCTCGAGCCGCCCGGCGGCGGCGGCGGCGGCGAGCTGGGCGCTCGGCACGCCGGTGGCGCGCTCGCGCTCGACGACGAACGTCTCGTACGCCTGACCGATGATCTCCTCCGCGCGCCAGCCCTTGATCCGCTCGGCCCCGACGTTCCAGGTCGCGATGCGTCCGGACGCGTCGAGGAGGAAGATCGCGTGGTCGCGCACGCCGTCGACGAGCAGGCGGAAGCGCTCCTCGCTGGCGTGGAGCGCATCGAGCGCGTCGTCGATCGCGGTCCGGTCGCGGACCACCATGATGAAGCAGGCCGGCGTCGCCGCGCCGAACGTCCACGACAGCATCCGCTCGGAGCCGTCTCGAAGCAGCCCGGGCAGCTCGACGGTCGTCAGCTCGTCGTGCGCCACCATCGGCGGCGCGTCGGGCTGGCGCAGGCGCGCCGGCACGAGGTCGTCCGCCGACGCCCCGACGAGCTCGTGCGGCTCGTACCCGAAGAACGCGGCGGCGGCGGCGTTCGCGGCGAGGAGCCGGCGCTGGGCGTCGAACGCGATCAGCGGCTGTTCCGCCGCGTCGAGCAGCGCGGCCAGCCGGTCGGGCGCCGCGGCCGCCTGCGCGAGCACGCCACGGAGCGCCGCCTCGGTCGCGCGCTGCGACAGCTTCCGGGCCGCCATGGCGGCCGCGGTGGCTGCATCGGTGCGAGCCTCGACGCTGTCGCTGGTGCTCATCGGTGCGCCGAGCGTAGCAATGCGGACCCGATTGTGTCAGGCCTGTTACATTGCAGCCTGCCTTACAGATCGGCGGGGCGCGCGCGGGGGACGGAGCGGCGAGGGAGGGCTCGGCGGGGGCTCACCCGCGCGCGGTGCCTCGAGCGCGGTTCGACGGCGAAAGTCACACCGTCAGGGTTGTCGCCGCGTGTGGGTGCAGCTTCTGCGTAGGTAACCTCGCGATCCCGCTGCCCGATCGATACCTGTAGGGCTGCCCGGTTTCGGTCGTACTTTCGACGGACGTGTCTCAGCTCACCAAGCTGATCGAGTTCCTCGACCGCGAGGACGTGAGCGAGGTCGTGGTGGCGACCGGGCGGCCGGTGACGCTGCGCATGGGCGGCGAGTATCGCGCGCTCGGCCGCTCGCCGGCGACGTTCGCGCAGATCGACGCGCTGTTCGCCGGCTCGCCGCTCGCGGAGCTGATCGCGGCGGGCGGCGGCACGAGCGAGCGGATGCGCCTGGCCGATCGCGACTGCGTGGTCGAGGTGCAGGCGCACGCCGAGCAGGTGCTGATCCGGCTGGGCCGCGCGCGGGCGGGCGCGCCCGAGCCGCTGTCGGCGCGGCGCGGCGGCAACAGCTCGGGGCCGATCGTCGTCGCGGCGCCGGCGCTGCCGCGGACGAGGTCGCGCGACCACCTGATGGGCCCGGCGCTCGCCGCGCCGTCGCAGCCGGCGTCGCAGCCCGCGTTGCAGCGTCCGTCGCAACCTGCCGTGGCGCCGGCGTCGCAGCCCGCGTTGCAGCCTCCGCGTCAGCCTCCGTTGCAGCCGCCGTTGCAGCCTGCGTCGCAACCTGCCTTGCAGCCTCCGCCGCAGCCTCCGCAGGCGATGTCCGCGCGCGTGCCGACGCCGCGCGGCGCGCCGGCGCCGGTCACGTCCGCCGGCGACGATTTCGGCGCGCTCATCAGCCGCTCCGACGACGGCGGCCCTGGCCCGGTCGCGACTGGAAGCAGCGCCCGCGACGCCGGCTCGCTCGCGCCGCCGAGCGGCACGCGCCGCCGCTCGATCACGATGCCGCCGATCGCGATCGGGACGGCGCCGGTCCTCGAGCCGGTCGTCGTCGAGCGCTCCGACGCGCCGATGAGCGCCGGCCCCGCCCCGGGACGGCACAGCATCGAGCTGCCGCCCGAGCCCGCCGGCGCGCCGCCGCCGATCGTGCCGACCGCCACCGCGACGCCGCCGCCCCGCCCGTCGACGCTCGCGGTCCCCACGCCGGTCGTCGCCCCCGCGAGCGGTCCGCACGTCGCGCCAGTCGCCCCGGCGTTCCCCGCCCCCGTCGCCGCGCCGGTCCCCGCGCCGCTCGCGCCGCCCGCGCCGGCCCCCGCTGCCGCCGCCACCACCGGCTACGCCCCGTCGCGTCGCCACACCATCACCGCCGCGCCGACCGTCGAGCCGCTGCCTCCGCTCCACGGCGGCAAGGCGCGCGCGACGCCGGAGCTCCTCGCCATCCTCGCCGGCGCGCGCGGCCGCAACGCCTCCGACCTCCACCTCGCCGGCGATCGCCCGCCGATGGAGCGCAGCGTGCGCGGCCTCGAGGCCGCCGGCCCGCCGCTGTCGGTCGCCGACGTCGAGCGCATGCTGTCGTCGCTCCTGACCCCCGCGCAGCGCGCGCAGCTCGACGCCCGCGGCTACGTCGACGCCGCCCTCGACGTCGACGGCGCCGGCCGCCTGCGCGCCAACGTCTCCCGCTTCCGCGGCGGCGTGAAGGGCAGCTTCCGCCTCGTCCTGTCGGCGCCGCCGTCGCTCGAGCAGCTCGGCCTGCCGCGCGAGCTCGCCCGCGTCACGACCTACCACCAGGGCCTGGTCGTCATCGCCGGCCCGAACGGCCACGGCAAGACCACCACGCTCGCCGCGCTCGTCGATCTCATCAACACGCAGAAGGCCCACCACATCCTCACCATCGAGGACCCGGTCGAGATCCTCCACCCGCGCAAGCGCGCCGTCATCACGCAGCGCGAGGTCGGCAACCACACGCGCACCTTCGGCGCCGCGCTCAAGGCCAGCCTGCGCGAGGACCCGGACGTCATCGTGATCGGCGAGCTGCGCGACCGCGAGACGGTCGAGATCGCGCTGACCGCCGCCGAGACCGGCCACCTGGTGATGGCCACGATGTCGACGCCGTCGGCGGCCAAGACCCTCGATCGCCTGATCGACATGTTCCCGCCCGACGACCAGCAGCAGGTGCGCATCTCGCTCGCCGCCGCGCTCAAGTTCGTCGTCGCCCAGCGGCTGGTGCCGACCGCCGACGGCCAGGGCATCGCCGCCGCGGTCGAGCTGCTCACCGGCGTGCTGCCGCTCGCCGCGCTCATCCGCGACAACAAGCTCTTCCAGGTGCCGAGCCTCCAGCAGCGCGGCCGGTCGTTCGGCATGATCCGCCTCGACGACTCGCTCGCCGAGCTGGTGCGCGCGGGCCGCATCACCGAGGACGCGGCGCTGCGCATCGCCGACAGCAAGAAGGACCTGGCCGCGGCGCTGCGGGCGCCCGCGCCGTCGGCGGTCGCGGCGGCGGCGGCGCGTCCACCCGAGCCCAAGCGCGGCCTCGGCGGCCTGTTCGGCGCCGGCCGCCGGCCCGAGTGATCGCGGGACGACGACGTGCCGGTCATCGATCAGCTCTTCGATCTGCTGCTCACGCGCGGCGGCTCCGACCTCCACCTGTCGCCCGGCTACCCGGCGATGCTGCGCGTGCGCGGCGAGCTGGTCGAGAGCGGCACCCGCCCGCTGACCGCCGCCGACATCGGCGAGATGATCGACGAGATCCTCACGCCCGCGCAGCGCGCGACCTTCGCCGCCAGCCGCGATCTCGACTTCGCCTACGCGTTCGCCGACAAGGCGCGCTTCCGCGGCAACTGCATGGTGAAGACCACCGGCCCCGGCGCGGTCTTCCGCACGATCCCGACGAAGATCCTGACGCTCGACCAGCTCGACGCGCCGGCCGGCGTGCGCAAGCTCGCCGAGCTGACCGCCGGCCTCGTGCTCGTCACCGGCCCGACCGGCAGCGGCAAGTCGACGACGCTGGCGGCGATGGTCGATCAGATCAACCGGACGCGCCGCGGCCACATCCTCACGATCGAGGACCCGGTCGAGTTCGTCCACCAGAGCCAGCAGTGCCTCATCTCGCACAAGGAGGTCGGCGTCGACGTGCCGACCTTCCTCGAGGCGATCCGCTCGGCCGGCCGCGAGAACGCCGACGTCATCCTGGTCGGCGAGCTGCGCGGCGCCGAGACGATGAAGGCCGCGCTCCAGCTCGCCAGCTTCGGCATCCTCATCCTGGCGACCGTGCACACCAACTCGGCGTCGGCGACGATCGATCGGTTCGTCAACGCCTTCCCCGCCGACCAGCAGCCGCAGATCCGCGGGCTGCTCGCCGACTCGCTCGCCGGCGTGGTCGCCCAGCAGCTCCTCCGCAAGGCCGACGGCAGCGGCCGGGTCGCGGCGCACGAGGTGCTGATCGGCAACGTCGCGCTGGCGTCGATCATCCGCGAGGGCAAGACCTCGCAGATCGGCAGCTTCATCCAGAGCGGCCAGGCCGAGGGCATGCAGGCGATGGACGCCGCGCTCCTCCGGCTGGTCGCCTCGGGCACGGTGCGGGCCGCCGATGCGCTCGAGAAGGCGCTCGACAAGGACAACTTCGCCAAGCACCCGCAGGTCGCCGCCGGCCTCGAGGCCCCCGAGGCCTGACAGCAGACCCGCCGCGAGGCTGCCGCGCCTGACGCGCCGCGCGACGCGGGTCACAGCGGCCCCCGGGCGCCGAATATCCGGGACGGTTGGGCCGTCTCACCGGCCGCCGGCGAGCTATAACGCCTGCCGCCGAGCCCGACTCGGCGCACGACGGCGCCGCGGCGCCAGGAGAGGACCATGAAGCACCGACTCGCTCTTTGCATGGCCGGCGCCGCCCTGTGCGCTGCGACCCCCGCGTTCGCCGGCGACGGCACCAACCTGATCAAGATGATCCCGGCCGAGAGCCAGATCGTCATGGTCTTCGACGTCGCCGACGCGCGCGACTCGACGCTCCTGCAGAAGGGCTACGACAGCCTGCTCGCGGCCAAGCCGGACGCCAAGGAGAAGCTCGCCGAGATCGGGCTCGACCCGATGAAGGACATCGACACCGTCCTGTTCGCCGGCAGCGCCAAGGGCGACGACTTCAAGGACATGGCGAGCATGGTCATCATCGTCGAGGGCCGGATCCCGAAGGACAAGCTCGCGACGATCCCCGGCGTCAAGGCGACCAAGTACGCCGGCACGACGATCTGGACCAAGGAGGACACCGACGTCGCCGTGCTCGGCGACCGGCTGTTCTTCACCAAGACCGGCCAGATGAAGGCGGCGCTCGACCTCGCGTCGGGCAAGGCCAAGGCCAAGAGCGCCGACGGGCCGAAGGGCAAGAAGCTGCGCGACGCGATCGCCGGCACCGACACGAAGAAGGACCTGTGGATGACGGTCCTCGTCCCCGACAAGGCGAAGAAGGAGATGCTCGCGCAGCAGGGGATGAGCGCGAACATGGTCGCGGTCGGCGTCGACTTCACCGCCGACATCGGCGCGATGCTGCGCATCGCGATGGACACCGACGCGAACGCCCAGAAGGCGGTGTCGATGATCCAGGCCGGGCTGCCGCAGCTCGCGCAGATGGCCGGCTCGATCGGCCTGTCGAAGGCGGCCAGGTCGGTGTCGGTGACGGCCGACAAGGCGAACGTCGACGTGACGTTCACCGTCACCGGCGACGAGCTGACCTCGATCATGAACACCATCAAGGGTGTGACCGGCGGCGGCACCGGCAGCGGTCCGACGCCGCCGCCGCCGGCGACGATGAGCCGCCCGCCGGGCAACGGCGCCCCGCCGCCGGCCCCCGCCCGCGCCAGGACGCCCTGAGCATCCGCGCGGAGCTCGGCGCGGGGTTGCTCTGACCGAGATCGGTCCCGAGGTCCTCCTCGGGCCCGATCGATCGACGAGAGGGTTGGCATGCTGGCCAACCCGCTGAAGCCCTGAGCGGCGCGAGGGTCCGCGCGCGGACCCGGTCGCCCCGGCGAGCCCGGGGCTCGTCTTGAGGTAGGGTGGGCGGCATGTCGACCGTTCCGTCGTCCACCGCCTCGACCCCCACGCCGGCCACGCCGCCGGCCGCCGCTCCGGTGCCCGGCTCGCCGGCGCCGGCGCCCGCCGCCGCGCCGCGCAAGGAGACGCT
>DASZXE010000658.1:0-16871 GCA_035546475.1 Kofleriaceae bacterium | reverse complement strand
GCGCGGGCGGCGCGGGCGGCGCGGGCGACGCGGCCGACGCGGCGACCGAGGCCGCCGCGGGGCCACCCTGCGCATCGCCCTCGCCTTCCGGGCGCTCCGGCTCTTCGTCGGCTCCGTTCACTTGGCCTTGGTGCGCTGGTTGGCCGGCAGCGGCGCGTAGCCGCTCTTCTCGACGATCACCTGGCCGGCGTCCGACTTGATCCAGTCGATGTAGGCCGCGACCTGGCCGGTCGCCTCACCCGCCGTGTACATGTAGAGCGGGCGCGCCAGCGGGTACGTGCCGTCGAGGGCGCTCGCCACCGACGGCTCGACGCACGGCTCGTCGGCCTTGGCGAGGCAGACCGTCTTCACCTGGTCCGTCTTGTAGCCGAGCCCGCTGTAGCCGATCGCGCACGGCGTGTTGGTGACGAGGTCGACGACGTCCTTCGAGCCCTGCATGTCGCGCGAGCCGAGCTTGAAGTCGGCCTTCTCGCCGATCGCCCACTCGCGGAAGTAGGCGTAGGTGCCGGAGTTGTTCTGGCGGCTGACCCGCACGATCTCCTGCCCCGAGCAGCCGGGCACCTCGATGCCGACGTCGGACCACTTGCTGCACGTGCCGCCCTCGCCATAGATGCAGGCGAGCTGCTGCTTGTTCAGGCTGGTGACCGGGTTCGCCTTGTTCACGTAGATGGCGAGCGCGTCGTACGCGATGACGTGCTCGACGGCGTCCTTGCCCGAGTGCTTCTTGACCGTCTCCTTCTCCTCGGGCTTCATCTCGCGGCTGGCGTTGGCGATGTCGACGGTGCCGTTCTCGAGGGCGGCGATGCCGACGCCGGAGCCGCCGCCCGACACCGCGATCGCGACCTTGGGATTGGCCTTGTGGTACTCCTCGGCCAGCGCCTGGGCGAGGTTGACCAGCGTGTCCGATCCCTTGTTCTGGATCATCTTGGCCTTCTTGCCGCAGCCGGTGGCCGCGGCGATCAGGCACAGGGAGAGGGACAGGGCGCTCCTGGCGCCGGTGGCGCGTCTCGCGCGGGTCGTCATCATCGGTCCTCCTCGCGCTCGGAGTAGACCCCGAGCATGCTCTCGACGAGCTCTTCGATCTTGGTGTGCAGGTCCAGGTAGACCGCCTCGTAGGCGCGGTCGATCTCTTGCGGGGTGCCCTGGGTCTTCGACGGGTCGGCGACGTCCCAGTTGAACTCGATCCCGCGGTAGGGCAGCGTCGGAAGCTTTGCTGCGCTGTGTGCCGTCAAGGTGACGACCACGTGAAAGTCTTCGAGCCCGCCGACGTCGGACAGGAGCTTGGGCCGCTGGCGGGAGAGGTCGATCCCGTGCTTCGTCATCAGGCGCACGGCGGCCGGATCGATCGCGGCGGCCGCCTCGACGCCGGCGCTCGAGATCAGGAAGTGGCCGGGCGCGAGCTGGCGCGCGATCGCCTCGGCGATCTGGCTGGCGGCGGCGTTCTCGTCGTCGAAGAAGAGGACGCGGAGGTCGTGGCGCAGCACGTGGCGCATCACCTCGCCGCGCGCCGCGTAGATCGCCTCCTCGGCGATGTTGCAGGCGCGGTCGGCGACCCGCTCGATGCGGTTCAGCACGCCGAGGAGGACGAACGGGATCGTCAGGTCCGACTCGGGCTGCGGCGGGTGGGCGAGCGCACGCCACAGGTCGGCGTTCGTCGCGTCGACCTGGCGGTCGAGCTCGAAGACGCGCATCGCCCGCTGATCGTCGCCGTCGAGGAACGCCTGCACCGACTGGCGCAGCATCTGGATGGCGACGCGCGCCATCTCGAACAGGCGCTCGCGCTCGGGGAGCTGGTTCTCGTGGCTGAGCGTCACCGCGCGGCGGGCGATCGCCTCGGCGTAGTCGCCCAGGCGCTCGAGCTCGGCGTTGACCTTGACCGCCGCGATGATGAAGCGGAGCTGCGCGGCCACCGGCATGTGGCGGACCAGGAACTCCTGGCACATCCGATCGACGTGGCGCTCGAGCGAGTCGATCCGGTTGTCGTCGAGGACGACCGAGTTGGCGAGCCGGCGGTCGCGGTTGGCGACCGCGTCGATCGCGTCCTCGAGCGCCTTCAGCACCAGCTCGGACATGCGCCGGAGCCGCCGGCGGATGGCGTCGAGGTCGTTCTGCACGCGCTCGTGGATGTGCTCGGTCATCGAAGCTCCGGCCGGCGGTGGGCCGGTGGTTGGTCGCGCACCGACGGTGTAGCCAGCCCCCGTCGCCAGGCGGTGACGCGTGCGTGACGGTTCGGTGACGCTCCATCCAGCGCCGCGGCGGCGGGGTGCTACCCTGACCGACGCCATGCTGGCCACGCTGGATCCATCGGTGTTCGCGGCCCGTCGCCGGGCCTACCTCGACGCGCTCGGCCCCGACGCGGTGGCGGTGGTGAGCTCGCTGCCCGAGCGGTTGCGCAACGGCGACGCCCACTACCACTTCCGCCAGCACTCCGACGTCGCGTACCTGACCGGGTTCGGCGAGCCGGAGGCGACCGTGGTGCTGCGCCCGGGCGCCACCGGCGAGGAGGTGGTGATGTTCGTCCGCCCGCGCGATCCGGAGATGGAGACGTGGAACGGGCGGCGCGCCGGGCTCGACGGCGTGAAGGCCGACTACGGCGCCGACGTCGCCTACCCGCACACCGAGCTGGAGCAGCGGCTGCCGGAGCTGATCGCCAACCGCGAGCACCTGCACTACGCGCTCGGGCTCGATCGCGATCTCGATCTGCTGATCGCCGGGACGATCGCGCGGCTGCGGCGCACGGAGAAGAAGGGCAAGCGGCCGCCGCGGGCCGTCGTCGATCCGCGCGTCGCGCTGCACGAGCTGCGGCTGCACAAGAGCGCCGACGAGCTCGCGCTCTTGCGGCGCGCGGCGGCGATCTCGACCGATGCCCACGTGGCGGCGATGAAGCTCGGGCGGCCGGGCCGCCACGAGTACGAGCTGGAGGCGACGATCAACTACACGTTCCGCAGCCAGGGCGGCATGGGGCCGGGCTACGGGACGATCGTCGGCGCGGGCGTCAACGCGACGATCCTCCACTACGTCGAGAACCAGGCGGCGATCGGCGCGCACGACCTGGTGCTGGTCGATGCCGGCTGCGAGTACGGCTACTACACGGCGGACATCACGCGGACGTGGCCGGCGTCGGGGCGCTTCACCGGGCCGCAGCGCGCGGTCTACGAGCTGGTGCTCGAGACCCAGAAGTCGGCGGTCGAGCTGGCGAAGCCGGGCGCGACGCTCGACGACCTCCACCACCACTGCGTGCGCAGGCTGACCGAGGGGATGATCGAGCTGAAGCTGCTCGAGGGCCCGGTCGACGCGCGCATCGAGGACGCCGCGTACAAGAAGTTCTACATGCACGGCACGTCGCACTGGCTCGGCATGGACGTGCACGATGTCGGCGCGTACACCGAGGCCGGCAAGGCGCGGCCGCTCGCGGCCGGCATGGTGATCACGGTCGAGCCCGGCCTCTACATCGCCGCCGACGCGCCCGATGTCCCCGACGCCCTCCGCGGCATCGGCGTCCGCATCGAGGACGACATCCTCATCACCGCCTCCGGCCACGACAACCTGACCGCCGCCTGCCCCAAGGACATCGCCGCCCTCGAAGCGCTCTGCTCCTGACGGGGCCAGGCCGGCGCCAGGCGAACGGCGCCGAACGGGCGGGGGGGCCGAAACGCCGAACGCCCCGGCGATGCTCTGGATCGTCGGGGCGTCTACACGGAGGCGCAGCGCTCGGGTCTGCGTCGGCTCGGGCCTCGGGCCCGCCGCATTGTGGTCGGGACGTAGTGCACGGGGTGGGCCACGCGGAAGCGGGCGTCGGCGCCACCGCGGCGGCGCGATCTCGCGTGGTTACGCTCGCCACCACCGGAGGGTCCGCCGTCCACGGCAACTCCAGTAGCCGGGTCTGCCGTCCCTGCCGGCGCTCTCTGCCACGGAGGGCAACGACCTCGACACGGCGCCGAGCGAGGTCTTCTCCGACGCGGATGAGGCGGTTCGCCGGGTGCTGGAGGTGCTGCGCACCACGAAGCGCGTACCCGCGCGGCGCGAGATGCACCTGCAGCGGCTTCGCGAGCATCGAGCGATCTCGCAGGACGAGCTGGCGGAGTTGCTCCACGTCTCGCAAGCGACCGTCTCCAAGACCGAGCGGCGCGATGACGTCCTGGTCAGCACGTTGCGCGGCTTCATCGAGGCGCTCGGCGGGCGGCTCCAGCTCATCGCCGCGTTACCGTCGGAGATCGTGCTCTCGCTCGCGGGCGACAAGGTCCGCGGAACGCGCGCCTGACGCGCCATCAGGATGAGGCCCGCGCAGGCGCGGGAGGCATGGGGGATGCATCGGGTGGGGGCATGGCGAAGATCGTGTTCGTCCTCGGTGAGGACTTCGAAGACAGCGAGTTCAGGAAGCCCTACGACGGCCTCAAGGCGAAGGGGCATTCGATCGACATCGTCGGCGCGAAGGCGGGCGCGACGGTGAAGGGCAAGAAGGGCAAGGAGGAGGTGAAGATCGAGAAGGCGGCCGGCGACGTCGACGCGGCGTCGTACGACGCGATCGTCATCCCGGGCGGCTACTCGCCCGACCACCTGCGCACGGACCCGGCCGTCGTCGCGCTGACGCAGCAGATGCTCCGCGAGGGCAAGCTGGTCGCGGCGGTCTGCCACGGCCCGCAGCTCCTGATCGAGGCCGAGGGCGTGAAGGGACGCGTCGTGACGTCGTGGCCGTCGGTCCGCAAGGACCTCGAGAACGCGGGCGCGACCTGGGTCGACGAGGAGGTCCACGTCGACGGCAAGCTCATCACGTCGCGCAAGCCGGACGACCTGCCGGCGTTCACCGCGGCGATCGCGCAGCGGCTCGGCTGACGCGGGCGGTGTTGGCGGCCGCGGTCGTTCGACGCCGACGCTCGCCGGCGCCTGCAGTGCGCCCGGGCGAGCGGATGACGGCGCGTCGCCGACGCTCGGGAGGAGCGGCTTGCCTCGGGCGGCGATCGCGCCGCGGCCGGGACGGACGTTGGGACGGTGAGACTGCGCGCCGGTGCGCCCACGGACCGGCGTTGGCGCTAACGTGGGCGCATGACCCAGGGCGTGGCGTACGCGTTCGACACCGACTCGCGCCGTGGCCAGATGTTCCCGCCGCTGCCGGCGGAGGTCGTCGAGCGCCTCGCCGCCGCCGGCTCCGAGCAGACGTTCGAGGACGGCGCGATCGTCTACGACCTCGGCGACACCGGCGTGCCGTTCTACGTCGTGCTCGACGGCGCGCTCGAGGTCGTCCACCGCCATGGTGGCGCCGAGGAGCCGGTCACCGTCCACCACGAGCGCGAGTTCTCCGGCGAGCTCAGCATGCTGTCGGGCCGGCCGGCGCTCGTCCGCGGCCGCGCCCGCGGGCGGCTGCGCGTGCTCCGCATCGAGGCCGACCGCTTCCGCGCGCTCATGCAGACCGACGCCGAGCTGAGCGAGATCGCGATGCGCGCGTACATCCTCCGGCGCGTCGGCCTCGTCGCCGCCGGCTTCGGCGACGTCACCGTCGTCGGCTCCAGCCACTCGGCGGCGACGACGCGCGTGCAGGACTTCCTCACCCGCAACGGCCACCCGTACCACTACGTCGACCTCGAGCGCGACACCGACGTCGAGGAGCTCCTCGGCCACGCGCGGGTCGCGCCCGACGAGATCCCGCTCGTGATCTGCTCCGACGGCAGCATGCTGCGCAACCCGTCGAACGCCGACATCGCCGATTGCCTCGGCTTCAACGCCGCGATCGAGCCCGGCGTCATTCACGACGTCGTCATCTGCGGCGCGGGGCTCGGCGGGCTGGCCGCCGCGGTCTACGCCGGCTCCGAGGGGCTCGACGTGCTGGTCGTCGAGGCCAACGCGCCGGGCGGCCAGGCCGCGACCAGCTCGAAGATCGAGAACTACCTCGGCTTCCCGACCGGCATCACCGGCCAGTCGCTCGCGCAGCGCGCGCTCAACCAGGCCGAGAAGTTCGGCGCGCGCATCGCGATCGCGCACGGCGCGGTCAAGCTGCACTGTGCGGGGCGCGGCGCGATGGAGGTCGACCTCGCCGGCGGCCGCCGCGTGCAGGCGCGCGCCATCATCATCGCGACCGGCGCCGAGTACCGGAAGCTCGAGCTGCCCGAGCTCGCCCGCTTCGAGGGCGTCGGCGTCTACTACGCCGCGACGTTCCTCGAGGCGCAGCGCTGCGCGACCGACGACGTCATCGTGGTCGGCGGCGCCAACTCCGCGGGCCAGGCGGCGACCTTCCTCGCCCGCGGGGCGCGCCACGTGCACGTGCTCGTCCGCGGGCCGGACCTGGCGGCGACGATGTCGCGTTACCTGATCCGCCGCATCGAGGACACGCCGAACATCACGCTGCACCGGCGCACGCAGATCGTCGGCCTGCACGGCGGCGACCGCCTCGAGCGCGTCACCTGGCGCGACGACGCGACCGGCGAGGAGTCGACGCACGCGATCGGCCACGTCTTCTCGATGACCGGCGCGTCGCCGAACACCGCGTGGCTCGGCGACTGCGTGGCGATGGACGCGAACGGCTTCGTGCGCACCGACTCCGAGCTGACCGACGAGCTCCTCGCCGAGCGCGGCTGGCCGCTGAAGCGCCGGCCGTACCTGTTCGAGACCAGCCGGCCGCGGGTCTTCGCGGTCGGCGACGTCCGCGCGACGAGCGTCAAGCGGGTCGCGTCCGCGGTCGGCGAGGGCTCGGTCTGCATCCAGCTCGTGCACAAGGCGCTCGCCGAGCCGGCCTGACCGCGGCCCGACGCGGGGCCGGCATGGAGCTCGGGTTGCTACCCGAGTAGGACTCTGGTAGTAAGCCTCCATGACGGTCGCGAAGCTATCGGTCTCGCTGGAGGCGTCGGTGGCGCGGATGGTCCGCAGCGCCGCCTCGGAGGCCGGGGTCAGCGTCTCGACGTGGCTGTCGGAGGCCGCGAGGGCCAAGGGCCGGCAACGAGCCCTCCGGGAGGCGCTCGAGGATCATCTGCGTGCCCACGGCAGCCTCGACGCGGACGAGACGAGCGCCCTCGTCGGCGCGGCCCGCGCGCGATCGGTGGTGACGCGCGGGCGCCGGCGGCGGCGGTGAGCCTGATCCTCGACGCCGGCGCCCTGATCGCCTACGAGCGCGGCAACCGGACGGTCACCGCGTTCCTCCTCGATGCGGCGGCGGCGGAGAACACCGTCAAGACGTCGACCGGGGTCGTCGCGCAGGTGTGGCGCAACGGCGCGCGTCAGGCGGCGCTGGCCGGGCTGCTACAAGGCGTCGACGAGGTCGAGCTCACCCCGCGGCGCGCCCGGGAGATCGGGCGCCTGCTCGGTCAGGCGCGCACCACCGATGTCGTCGATGCGTCGCTCGTCGAGCTCGCCGCCGACGGCGACGAGATCCTCACGTCCGACCCGCACGACCTGCTGCGGGTCGCCCGCGCCAGCGGCAAGACGCTCATCATCACGCCGGTGCGCTGACCGCGGCGCCCGTCAGCCGGTGACGGCGGCGAGCGCCTTCGAGTGCGCCGACGACGAGGCGTCGAGGCCGGCGGCGATCGCGAGCGCCGAGGCGAGGCAGGTCTCCTGCGAGTCGAACTCCTGCGACCAGCCGCCCGCGAACCAGAGGTGGCCCTGGCCGGACAGCGCGCGCAGCGCGACCTGCGCGTCGTGCGTCTGCGGCGTGATCGAGACGTGGCGGAAGCTCGTCTCGTGGACGATCTCCTTCGGATCTGCCGCGCGGAACGACGCCCAGCTCTTCCACAGGTCGACCGGCTGGCCGTCGGCGAGCGGCGCCAGCGCGCTCGCCATCCGCATCGACGCCTCGCAGACGGTGTCGCCCGCCCAGCAGTTGAGGAACGACTGCATCATCGGATCGGCCGGCGCGTAGGCCGGATCGCGGTGCAGGAGCAGGCGGGCGTCGGTCCACTCGATGCGGCCGAGCGCGGCGACCGCCGCCTCCGCGCCGGCCAGGCCGCCGAGGAAGCCGATCGCGGCGTGGGCCGGCGCCGCGACCACGACCTCGTCGAAGGTGTCGGTCAGGCCGTCCGCCGTCCGGACGGTGAGCTGGCCCGACGCCTCGCGCGTCACCGCCGTCACCGCGCTGCCGGTCCGCGCCGTCATCGTCGTGCACGCGGCCGCCAGCGCGTCGAGCACGCCCTGCATGCCGTGCCGCATCGTCTGGTACTGCACCGTCTCGAGCAGGCTCGTCGTCGCGCGCGCGAGGAAGACCAGCGCCGCCCGCGCCGACCAGCCGCGCGTGATCGCGAGGTCGACGCCGGCGATCGACGCGATCCACGGCAGCAGGATCTTCGTGCGCTGGTCGTCGGTGAGCGACAGCCGGGCGAGGAAGGCGTCGACCGTCTCGTCCCAGTCGTGGTCCTGCTGGTCGTCGTCGATCGCCTGGCGGGTCAGCGCGGTGAACGCGTCGACGCCCGGCGTGTTCCAGTCCTGCTGGAGCGGCCACACGCGGTCCGGCAGGATCGGCGACACGAAGCGCGGGTTCGCCTCGCCGGGGGCGAAGATCGTGATCGACGACGGCGCCGCGTAGACGTCGTCGCCGAGGCCGACCAGCTCGACGAGCTTCGCGTAGCGCGGGTACGGGCCGGGGTGGAAGTACTGCGGGCCCATGTCGACGTGGGCGGGCTGGCCGCGGACGTCGACCTCGACCGTCTGCGCGTTGCCGCCGAGCGCCGCGCCGGCCTCGAGCACGACGGTGTCGTAGACGCCGTCTAGGAGCCAGGCGGTCATCACGCCGGCCGCGCCGCCGCCGACGATGCCGACCCGCCCGCGCGGCCCGCCGCCGCCGCAACCGGCCGCCACCGCGCCGGCGCCCGCGCCGAGCAGCTTCAAGACGTCGCGGCGGCTCGGCCTCACTACCGACTCTCGCGGCGCGCCACCTGCGGGTGGCGGACGTCCTTGCCCTCGACCTGGAAGATGACCAGCTCGGCGAGGTTGGTGCCGTGGTCGGCGATCCGCTCGAGGAACTTCGCGCACGCCTGCAGGTGCATGCCGCGGTCGACGAAGTCGCGGTGGCGCATCATCTCGGCCTGGAGCTCCATCACCAGCTCGCGGAACGCGTCGTCGACCAGCTTGTCGCGGCCGAAGACGGTGCGCGCCTTGTCGACGTCGCCGGCGACGAACGCGTCGATCGCGTCGCGGATCATCTGCTGGCCGATCTCGCTCATGCGGATCAGCCGCTCGGTCATCGACGGCGGCGGCGGCGCGGCCATCGCCAGCGCGCGCTCGCCGAGGTTGACCGCCAGGTCGCCGATCCGCTCGAGGTCGGTGACCATCTTCATCGCCAGCGTGATCATGCGCAGGTCGGACGCCATCGGCTGCCGCCGCGCGAGGATGATGAGGCAGAGCTCGTCGGACTCGATCTCGAGGGCGTTGACCGCGCCGTCGGCGGCGATGGTGTCGCGCGCGCGATCGAGGTCGGCCTCGACGAGCGCCGTGGTCGCCGACGCGATCATCTGCTCGACGAGGCCGGCCATGCGCAGGAGCTTGTCCTTCAGCTCGCGCAGCTCCGCCTCGTACTCGCGATCGGTGTGCTTCCTCACCATCGACCCGAAGATACCCCTCCGCGATCGCGCGCGCGAAATTGTCCGCAGCCGCCGGATGCGGTACGGACGGCCATGGCCCTCAACGGCAAGCAGCGCCGCCACCTCCGCGCCCTCGGCCACCCCCTGCCGGTGGTCGCCCAGGTCGGCAAGGGCGGGCTGACCGCCTCGTTCGTCGAGGGCGTCGACCAGGCGCTGCGCGACCACGAGCTGATCAAGGTCAAGCTGCTCGAGACCGCCGCGCTCGACCGCCACGAGGCCGCCGACGAGCTTGCCCGCCGCACCGGCGCCGAGGTCGCCCAGGTGCTCGGCCGCACGATCCTGCTCTACCGGCCCGATCCCGACGAGCCGCGCATCACGCTGCCACGCGCGAAGGCCTGACCGCGCGGCTTGCCGGCCGGCGGCTACCAGGCCCCGCAGGCGCGCGCGAGCGCCAGCGCCCCGTAGCCGACCGCGAACGCCGCCGGGATCGTGAAGATCCAGGCCCACACGATGCGCCCCGCCAGGCCCCAGCGGATGCCGCGCAGCTTGTCGGTCGAGCCGACGCCGATGATGGCGCCGGTGATGGTGTGCGTCGTCGACACCGGCACCCTGAAGTGGGTCGCGGTGAACAGCGTCGCCGCGCCGGCCACCTCGGCGGAGAAGCCGCCGATCGGCCGCAGGTTGGTGAGGCCCATGCCCATCGTCTTCACGATGCGCCAGCCGCCGATCGCGGTGCCGAACGCCATGCACGCGTACGACGCCAGCACGACCCAGGCGGGGACGTCGATGCCGTGGCCGGGCGCCGGCGTCGCGATGAGGCCGCCGGCCAGCATCACCGCGCCGATGACGCCCATCGTCTTCTGCGCGTCGTTGCCGCCGTGGCCGATCGAGTAGGCCGCCGCCGAGCAGAGCCGGATCACGCGGAAGCCGTTGCCGCGGGTGAGCTGCGGCCGGGTCCGCCGGAGGAGCCACGCCATCGACACCATCATCACCGACCCGATGACCAGGCCGATCAGCGGCGCGCCGACGATGAAGATCAGCACCAGGCGGATCTTGCTCCACACCAGCACGTGGAAGCCGGCGTAGGCGACGCCCGAGCCGCTGACGCCGCCGATGAGCGCGTGCGACGACGACGACGGCAGGCCCCACAGCCAGGTCAGCACGTTCCAGGTGATCGCGCCGAGCAGGCCGCACATCACGACCCACACGAACGCCGGGTCCTGCGGCTTGATGACGATGATGCCGGCGATGGTCTTGGCGACGCCCTCGCCGAAGATCCACAGCGCGACGAAGTTGAACGCCGCCGCCCACAGCACCGCCAGCCGCGGCGACAGCACGCGGGTCGACACGATGGTCGCGATCGAGTTGGCGGCGTCGTGGAAGCCGTTGATGATGTCGAACGCCAGCGCGGCGACGATGGTGACGACGACGACCGTGGAGGCATCCATCGGGCGTGCTCAGGAGTGCTCGAGGATGACGCCCTCGATGATGTTGGCGACGTCCTCGCAGCGGTCGGCCGCGCTCTCCAGGTTCTCGTAGACCTCCTTCCACTTGATGACGACGATCGGGTCCTTCTCCTCCTTGAACAGCCGGGCGACCGCGCGGCGCAGCACCTGATCCGACTCGTTCTCGAGCCGGTTGATGTCGATGCAGATCTTGAGCACCGCCTGCGGGTGCTTGAGGTCGCGCAGCCCGTTGAGCGCGAGCGCGACCTGCTGGGTGGCGCGGACCAGCACGTCGGCGAGGTCGCGGACGTCGGAGGTCATCACCGTCAGCTCGTAGAGGGCGAGCCGCTCGGCGGCCGCCTCGACGTAGTCCATGATGTCGTCCATCCGCGTGATCAGCCGGTGGATGTTGTCGCGGTCGATCGGGGTGATGAACGTCTTGTGCAGGGTCTCGACGCAGCGGTGGGTGATGACGTCGGTCTCGTGCTCGATGTCATGGATGCGCCGGGCCTTGGTGTCGATGTTGGCGCCGGTGGTGACCAGGGAGAGGAACTCCTTGGCGCCCTCGACGGTCAGCGCGGCGTGCTCCTCGAAGAAGTCGAAGAAGCTGGTCTCGCGGGGCAGGAAACGTCCGAACATGGGGACTCCACGCAGTCGTCACGCGGACGTAACACGATCGAGACGCTAACGTCACGGAACCTGTTGCGATTCCGGCCGGCAGATCGTCGCGGCGGACCGCGTCCGCGCACGCGCTGCGCCGCGCCACCTGTCGCAACGCCGTCACCTCGCCGTCACGGGTGCCGTGCTACGCCGTTGCCCATGCTGGGCTTGATCCTGCTGATCGAGGACGAGGTCGACCTCGCCACCACGCTCGAGTACAGCCTGACCCGCGAGGGGTACCAGGTGCGGGTCGCCCACACCGGCAAGGCGGGGCTCGAGGCCGCGCAGGTCGAGCCGATCCCGGACCTCGTCGTGCTGGACCTGATGCTGCCGGACCTGTCGGGCACCGAGGTGTGCCGCCGGCTGCGCGAGAGCGAGCGCACCCGCGACCTGCCGGTGTTGATGTGCACGGCGAAGGGCAGCGAGCTCGACCGCGTCGTCGGCTTCGAGGTCGGCGCCGACGACTATGTCGTCAAGCCGTACAGCGTGCGCGAGCTGATCCTGCGGGTGCGCGCGCTGCTCCGGCGGAGCCAGCGGACCGAGGCGCCCGGCGAGCCGGTGCGGTTCGGACGGCTGCGCCTCGACCGCGACGCCCACCGGGCCTGGGTCGACGACGTCGAGCTGTCGCTCACCGCGCTCGAGTTCCGGCTGCTGTCGGCGTTCCTCGCCCGCAAGGGCCGCGTGCAGACGCGCGACTCGCTGCTCAGCGACGTGTGGGGCATCGAGGCGGACGTGACGACGCGGACCGTCGACACCCACGTCAAGCGGCTGCGCGAGAAGCTCGGCGAGGCGGGCGCGTACATCGAGACCCTGCGCGGCGTCGGCTACCGCTTCCGCGACCAGCCCGACGAGGCCTGAGCGGGCCGGGCGCGATAGGCTCGCGCGGACGCATGAACCTCGGCATCGGCTCCCGGCTGCTCCTCACCTCCCTCGCGGTGGTGATCGTGCTCGAGCTGCTGGCCGCGATCGCGCTGCGCATCGCGCTCCACCGCACCGTCGAGGCGCAGGTGATCACGGAGCTCGAGCGCCACGCCGCGAGCGCGCGCGCCGCGGTCGTCGACCTGCCCGGCCTCGACGGTGAGGCCGGGCGCGTCGTCATCACCCGGATCGCGGCGGCGACCGACACCGACATCGCGGTCGTGCGCGGCGACGGCGAGCAGCTCGCGCGCTCGGCCGACGAGCCGCTGAACGGCGACCCGCTCGAGCGGCCCGAGATCCGCGACGCCCTCGATCCGCAGAAGCGGCGCGGCGTCGCCCGCCGCGACGGCCGCGTGCTGGTGGCGCTGCCGATGCCGTACGGCGACGGCACCGCGGTCGTGCGGGTGTCGGCCGGCGACGACGCGATCGCGGCGGCGCAGCACCGCATCTACCGGATCCTCGGCATCGGCGCGGTGCTCGGCCTGATGATCGCGATCGGCATCACGCTGGTGACGACGACGCTCGTGCGCCGGCAGGTGCGGCGGCTGGCGGACTCGGCCGGCGCGGTCGCCAGCGGCGGCGCGCGGCGGATCGCGCTCGACGGCGCCGGCGGCGAGCTGCACCTGCTCGGCGCCTCCTTCAACCAGGTCGCCGCCGACGGCGAGCGGGCGGTCAACGCGCTGGCGGCGCAGCGGTCGCTGCTGGCGTCGGTGCTCGACAGCCTCACGCAGGGCGTGATCGCGGTCGACGCCGACCAGCGGATCCTGGTGGTCAACCCGGCGGCGCGCGCGCTGCTCGAGCTGCCGGGGGTGCCGCTCGGCGAGCCGCTGATCGATCACGTGCGGGTGCCGGCCCTGCTCGACGCGCTCGAAGGCGACGACGACGACCGCACCGCCGAGTTCACCACCGCGGCCGGCGCGCGGGTGGTGGCGCGGGTCGCGCGGCGGCGCGGCGGCGACGGCCACATCCTCGTCCTCGAGGACATGACGGCGATCCGCCGGCTGGAGACGATCCGCCGCGACTTCGTGGCCAACGCCTCGCACGAGCTGCGCACGCCGGTCAGCGTCATCCGCGCCAACGCCGAGACGCTCGAGGCCGGCGCCAAGGACGAGCCGGCGATCGCCGGCCGGCTCCTCGAGGGGATCAGCCGCAACGCGATGCGGCTGTCGCACCTGGTGGTCGACCTGCTCGACCTGTCGAAGATCGAGTCGGGCCAGATGAAGCTCGAGCGCGCGCCGGTCGAGGTGGCGGCGGCGGCGGCCGACGCGCGCGCGTCGGTCGACGAGCTGGCGCGCCGCCGGCAGGTGACGATCGCGGTCGAGGTCGCGGGCGAGCCGGCGATCCGCGGCGACGCGAGCGCGCTCGATCAGATCCTGGTGAACCTGGTCGACAACGCGGTGAAGTACAACCAGCCGGGCGGCCACGTCTGGATCCGCGCGCGGCGCGCTGGCGATCGGGTGCGGATCGAGGTCGCCGACGACGGGCCGGGCATCGCGCCGCACCAGCGCGAGCGGGTCTTCGAGCGCTTCTACCGGGTCGACCCCGGCCGCTCGCGCGAGCTGGGCGGCACCGGCCTCGGGCTGTCGATCGTCAAGCACCTCGTCGAGGCGATGGGCGGCCGCATCGGCGTCGACGCCCACGAACCGCGCGGCGCCCTGTTCTGGGTCGAGCTGCCCGCCGCCTGACCTCCGCGGCTACGGGTACCAGGGACCCTCGACGGTGACCGGCAGCGTCAGCGAGGCGGCTCCGCGGCGGATGGTGACCTGGACGACGTCGCCTACGGCGTGGCGCGCGAAGAGCGTGAGCAGGCCGCCGTCGGTGAGCATCGTGACGTCGCGGCCGTCGACGGCGGTGACGAGATCGCCGACCGCGAGGCCGGCGCGCTGGCCGCTGCCGCCGGGGCGCAGCTCGACGATCGTGAGCAGGTGGCCGCCCGCGGGGGCGTAGGCGAAGCCGATGCGGACTCCGATGGAGGGGCCGTCGTAGGCGTCCTTCTCGCCGAAGACGACCGCGATCGACACGTCGGCGGCGCCGTCGCCGGCGGTGAGCCGCGCCGCGCCGTCGCTGAAGCGCCATGGCTCTCCGTGGCACGAGACCTCGAGCTCGCCGGTCGGCGCCTCGAGCGTGAAGCGACCGTCCGCGTCGGCCGGCGGCGCCGCGTTGACGGCGAAGCCATCACCGGCGATCCCGTTGCCGGCGACGAACGGCACCACCGCACAGCGGGCGCCGGACGCGGGCCCGCCGCCGACGAAGTCGAACACTCGCCCGGTCAGCCGGGTCGTCGGACGCGCGCGCAGCGTCACCGTCGCGTCGGCGCCATCGGGCACGTCGATGCTCGCGGCGGCCGCCTGGGCGCCGACCAACGCCATCACGCCGTACCGCCCCGCCGACAGCCCCGCGACCACGAATCGATCGCCATCGACCGCGGCCTCCTGGACCTCCACGGCGCTGGCCACCGCCCGCACCAGGATGCGCGGCCGCGCGGTGAAGCCGGCGAGCGTGCCGACGATGCGTCCCGCGCGGCCGAGGCGCAGCACCGGCTCCGGGCCGCCGGCGGTCACGCCCGGCAGCGACGCCTCGGCGCCGCCCGGCGCGCGCGCGTGCAAGGTGTAGGTCGCGTCGGCGACGACCGGCAGCTCGAAGCGGCCGTCGACGTCGGTGATCGCCGCGCCCTCGCCGGTCCATGGCGCGGTCGCCGGCGTGTAGCCGGTCGACGCCTCGATCGTGCGCACCGTGACATCGGGGTACGGTGCCCCGGCGAGATCGACGACGCGGCCGCGGATCGTCGCGCGCGCGAGGCGCACGCGGAGGACGACGCCGGTGATGCGGCTGTCGCCGTCGGGCACCTTCACCGGCGCCAGGCCGTCGGGCGTGGCCGCCGGTAGCGTCAGCGCCGATCGCTCGTCGAGGCGCACCAGCGGCGCGTACGTGCCGCCGCCGGAGATCATGACGCAGTGGAACGCGCCGTCTCGCGCGGTGGTGGCGTCGCACAGATCGCCGGTGTCGGCGAGGGTCCAGCGCACCGAGACGTCGGCGACCGGCGCGCCGTCCTGATCGACGACGGTGCCGGCGATCGACGCGGCGCCGTCGAGCTCGAGGACGACGCCGTCCTGCTCCTCGCGCGCGGCGAGGTCGACGTCGACCTCCTTGCCGGTGAACGCCTCGGCCGCGTAGCTCTGCGCGTAGAGCGCGTAGTGGCCGGCCGGCAGCCCGCGCAGCTCGAAGCTGCCGTCGGCGGCGGCGGTGACGTCGAGGCGCGGGCGCACGGGGCTCAGCGCGGTGACCGTCGCGCCGCCAACCGGCTGTCCGGCGCGCCGGACGATCCCGCGGATGGCGCCGCGCGGCCGCGCCTCGACCGTGACCGACGACGTCCCGGCTTTCGCGTCGAACGTCGCCGGTGCCACCACCTCGTGGCCGTCGACCTCGAACCTGATCGTCGCCGGCTGTGACAGCCGGATCCGGAAGCGGCCGTCACCGTCGGACGGCGGTCCGCCGCCACCCTGGGCGTGGCCGTCGTACACCGCGTAGACGAGCGCGCCGGCGAGCGGCTTGCCGTCCTCGACCACGCGCCCCTCGATCTCGACCGGCAGCGCGGCCACCGGGACCACCAGGCCGTCGACGTCCTGGCCGGGATCGAGCACGACCGACACGCTCGTCGGTGGCGTCATCGCCTGGCCGGTGGTCGCCCCGACGGTGTACCGACCGGGCGCGGCGCCGGTGAAGCGGAAGTGTCCGTCGGCGTCGCTCACCGCGGTGTCGGGCGTCGACCGCACGCGCGGCGGATAGCCCCACGGCCGCAGGAACACGACCGCGTTCGCCACCGGCCGCCGGTCCTCCGCGCGGACGACCGTACCGCTGACGGTGGCCGCCGGGATCAGCTCGACGTCGCGCCTGCGGTGGCCGATCACGGTGTCGAGCACGGTCACCGTGCCGTACCCGTCCGCGCGCACGATCGCCGTCATCGGCCCCGGCGGCGTGCACAGCGTGTACGCGCCCTGCTCGTCGGTGACGGTGCCGAGCCCGATCGGCGTCACCCCGCCGAACGTGCCACGCGCCCGGCCCAGCTCGGCGCCGGCGATCACGCCACCGGAGGCGTCGCGGACCACGCCCTCGAGCGCGTTCGCGCAGCCGGGCAGGACGATCGTGAGCGCGTCGGCCGGCGGCCGGGCGGCGGGATCGAGCGTGGTGACCTGCGTCGTGCCTTCGCCGCGGCCCGGCGCGGCGGCGGTGACGTCGTAGGACGACGCGCGCTGCGGACCGAAGTCGAACTCGCCGCGCGCCCCGGTGGTCACCTGCGGCGCCGTCTCCAGGCCCGCGCGGGTGAGGCCGCTGGTGAGGACGACGCGCG
>DASZXE010000657.1:0-2147 GCA_035546475.1 Kofleriaceae bacterium | reverse complement strand
CGGCGTCGCGGCCGCGCTCGGCGTGCCCACCGTCGGCGTGCTCGCGCCGCGCGACGACGTCGGCACCGCCGCCGCCGACGCGTTCGCCGACGCCGCCACCGCCGCCGGCCTCGCGGTCACCGCCCGCGGCACCTACGATCCGACCGCCAGCGACCTCGAGCCGGACCTGAAGGAGTTCCTCGGCCTCGACCCCGCGACCAACCCGCGGCTCGCCGCGCACCTCCGCCGCCATGGCCGCCGCGGCCTGGCGTCGTTCTCGCCCGACGTCCCGTTCGCGCTGCTCTACATCCCGGATCGCTACGATCGCGCGGCGCTGGTCGCGAGCTACCTGCCGTACTTCAACGTCGAGGTCCGCAGCGAGGAGTTCCTCGACCCCGACTACCTCCGCCGCAAGCACGGCGGGCGCATCCCGCAGGTCGTGCAGCTCCTCGGCTCGTCGGGCTGGAACCACCCGAGCCTGCCGGCCCGCGGCGGCGACGCCGTCGAGGGCGCCTACTTCGTCGAGCCGTGCCCGGGGCCGCTCGGCGTGGCCGCCGCCGACGCGCTCTACGCCGCCTTCGTCGAGCGGACCGGCCGCGATCCGTCGTCGGCGGCGCAGGAGGCGCACGACGCGTGGATCCTCGCGTCGCGCGCGCGGGCGGTCGCCGCGGCCGCGCCCGCGGCCGTACCGGTGCGCGACGCGTTCGTCGCCGCGCTGCGCGCCGCCCGCCTCGACGACGGCGCCTGCACGCCGGCGTCGGTCGGCGCCGACGGCCAACTCGTCCGCGCGCCCGCGCTGCTCGGCGTCGACGCCGGCGAGATCGTCGCCGTCCCGTACTGACCGTACTGACACCGCTGGACGCCGCTCAGCATGGGCGGGGCTTGCGCGGCGGGCGCCGGACGGCAAGAGTAGCGGGATGGCCGACGACGACCTCGCCGTGGAGCGCGATCCGGACGCGCCCGCCGGCGCCGCCGTCGGCCGGCGGCCGGGCGCGCTGACCGCGAAGGACCTCGCGCTCCACCTCGGCCTGTTCGGCGCCACCTGCGTGACGACGTACCTGAGCGGCGGCCTCGCGTTCGCCGCCACGCTGATGGCGATCCTCGGCTGTCACGAGATGGGCCACTACGTCGTCGCGCGCCGCCACGGCATCCAGGTCTCGCCGCCGTACTTCATCCCGATGCCGCCGTACTTCACGCTCGGCACCCTCGGCGCGGTCATCAAGATGCGCGCGCCGATCCGCGATCGCAACCAGCTCCTCGACGTCGGCGCCGCCGGCCCGCTCGCCGGCCTGGTCGTCGCCATCCCGTGCCTGGTCATCGGCCTCCACCTGTCGTCGATCGGCTCGTCGACGCCGGGCGCGAACCAGGAGGGCAACTCGCTCCTCTACGGCCTGCTCAAGCTGGCGATGTTCGGCCGCTGGCTGCCGTCGGGCGACGTCGACGTCCAGCTCCACCCGATGGCGTGGGCGGCGTGGGTCGGCCTGCTCATCACGATGATCAACCTCATCCCGATCGGCCAGCTCGACGGCGGCCACGTCATGCGGGCGGTGCTCGGCGATCGCCACGAGCGGCTGAGCGAGCTGCTCCACCGCGCGCTGCTCGCGGTCGGGCTCGCCGCCGCGGTCTTCCTCTACTTCGTCGGCCGCGCGCACGGCGCCGGCGCGCTGGCGTCGATCGGCTTCGCGATCCTCGGCGTCGCGCCGTGGCTGGTCTGGTCGATCGCGATCGCGGTCATGCGCAACCTCGCCGGCGGCGAGTACCACCCGGCGGTCTTCGGCCCGCCGCTCACCCGCGGCCGCCGGCGGCTCGCCGCGCTGTTGCTCGTCGTCTTCGTCCTCATCTTCGCGCCGGTGCCGCTGCGCCCGGTCCTCTGATCGGCGCGTCCGCGCGGCGGCCGATGCGGTACGCTGGAGCGCGATGCGCGTCGAGTGCGAGCGGTGCCATGCGCTGGTGGTGGCCGACTTCGAGGTCGACCCCGACGGCGTGACGGTGAGCTGCGGTGCGTGCGGCGGCGTCTTCCGTGCCGAGGCGCGCCGCCGCCCCGCGCCCGCGGTCCCCGACGCCGGCCCGGGCTGCGTGAAGTGCGGCGCGCCGATGACCGACGACCCGGCCTGCCCGCGTTGCGGCCTCGCGCGCGACCGCGCCCGCGCGTGGGCCGCCGCCGAGCC
>DASZXE010000656.1:0-4979 GCA_035546475.1 Kofleriaceae bacterium | reverse complement strand
CAGCGCGGCCACCAGCGCGAGCACGATCGCCGGGCTCAGGTTGGGCGCGTCCCACTCGCCGGCGCCGAGCCGCCGCAGCACCGCCAGCGCGTTGCCGAAGCTGCGCGCGCGGAAGAAGACCCACGCCAGGCAGACGTAGTGGAAGACGAGGACCATCGACAGCGCGCGCCGCCACGCCCACGTCAGCCAGCGCGCCACGTCGGTCCAGGCGAGCGGCCCGATGGTCGCCAGGTCCGCCGCCCAGGTCGCCAGCCCGACGACGATCACGAGCGGCACCCACGCGGCGCGCGGCCCGCCGTGCAGGGTCAGGAACAGGAGCGCGAGCGCGACGCCGGCCACGCCGCGCAGCACCATCGCCTGTCCGGGTTTCGGACGCCCCGTCACCACCGGCGGCTCGCCGCCGGCCAGCCACGCCGTCAGCACCGCCCACAGCGGCACCAGGTACGCCCACGCGAGCACCAGATCGGTCCACGGCGACGTGAAGGCGCGCGCGACCAGCAGGTGCAGCGCGACGCCGCCGAGCGCGACCGCCGCGCACCACGCGAGCATCCGCCGCGCGTCCTCCGGGTGCCGCTCGACCCGCCGCTGGTACGCGCGCGTCACCGCAAGGCCGCCGCCGTGCAGGAGGCCCCAGACGATGAACGTCCAGTTCGCCCCGTGCCACAGCCCGCCGAGCAGCATCGTCAGGATGAGGTTGCGATAGGTGAACAGGCTGCCGCCGCGGCTGCCGCCGAGCGGGATGTAGAGGTAGTCGCGCAGCCACGTCGACAACGACATGTGCCAGCGCCGCCAGAACTCCTGCAGGCTCGCCGAGCGGTACGGCGTGCGGAAGTTCTCCGGCAGGTGGAAGCCGAGGAGCTGCGCCGACCCGATCGCGATGTCGGAGTAGGCCGAGAAGTCGAGGTAGATCTGGAACGCGTAGGCGTAGATGCCGGCGGCGACCTCGACCGACGAGTAGCGCTCCGGGTGGGCGAAGACGCGGTCGGCGAGCGCCACCGCGAGGAAGTCGGCGAGCGCGATCTTCTTGAACAGGCCGACGACGATCCGGTAGAGGCCGTCGGCGGCGCGGCCGTGATCGAACGCGGGCAGCGTGTGGAGCTGCGGCAAGAGATCGACCGCGCGCACGATCGGACCGGCGACGAGCTGCGGGAAGAACAGCACGAACGTCGCCAGCTCGATCGGCGAGCGGGTCGCGCGGATCTCCTTGCGGTAGACGTCGATCGTGTAGGAGAGCGACTGGAAGGTGTGGAACGAGATGCCGGCCGGCAGGATGAGGCCGTTGAGGCTGGTGAAGGCGTGGCCGGTGAAGAACGCGGCGTACTTGAAGAAGACGAGGATGCCGAGGTTCGACACCAGGCTGACGAGCAGCAGCAGCTTGCGCAGCGCCGGGTCGTCGGAGTCCTCGATCCAGCGCGCCAGGTAGAAGTCGAGGAGGATCGTGCAGCCGAGGAGCGCGAGCAGGTACTTGTAGGCCCCGGTCTGCCCCGACGCCCACGCGTGATAGAAGACCATGCTCACCAGGAAGAGGATGAGCACCCGGCCGACCGTGCGGCCGGCGGTCGTCGACGCGGCGCCGAGCGCGACGCCGAGCACGACGAGGTAGGCGAGGTGGCCGCCGCGCGACAGCACCGCCGACATGCGATCGATCGCGGCGACGCCGCCGCAGGCGTAGGTCGCGACCAGCGCCACGCCGATCGAGCCGACCAGCGCGAGGCCGGCGGCCGCGAGGCCCCGCTGGAAGCGCTCCTCCTCGAGCCGGCCGCCGACGCGGGCGCCGAGCACGACCGCACCGGCCAGCACCGGCGCGCCGACCAGCAGGTGCCACCACGCCGGCAGGACGTCGCCGAAGCTGACGAACGGCACCGGCACCAGCGCGTGGGCGAGGTCGTGCGCGTTCGCGTCGACGACGGTGCTGAGGTAGTCGGAGAGGCTCGCGAGATCGAGGCCGCCGCCGCGGTGACCGGTGACGAGCGGATAGAACAGGCCGCCGAGCGGATCCCACAGCCGCGTCGTGTCGCGGCAGAGGAGCAGGTAGATGAGGTCGCCGAGCAGCGTCATCAGCGCGACGCGCGCGAGCGCCGCCGGCCAGCGCCCGGCGCGGGCGAGGCCGTACAGCAGGAACACCGCCGCGAGGAACAGCGGGTATTGCGGGCTCGAGAAGAGCATCCGTCAGGGCGACGTGGGCGACGTGGGCGACGTGGGCGACGTGAGCGACGCGGGCGTCGTGGGCCGGAGGGTCGGGGCGCCGGACGGCGGCGTGGCCCTCGACGAGCCGCCCTGCTTCCACGCCTCGTAGCCCGCCATCAGCTCGTCGAGGACGCCCTGCGCCCAGCGGGCGTAGCCGTCCTGCGTCATGTGGACGTGATCGGTGAACGCGAGCGGAGGATCGAGGTGGAGCATGGCATCCATCTGTTCGACGCCGCCGAACGCGGCGAGGGTGTCGTAGAACGCGACGTGGTTGCGCGCGGCCGCCGCCCGCTCGACCTCGACCACCGCCGGCAACGACGCCGGCGTGTGCCACTGGCACTCGGGCGGCACGCCGGCGCCCGGGTCGAAGCTGCGCTTGTCGCACGCCTTGCCGGCGGCGCGCTGCTGGAGGTCGGGCGGGCCGAGGAGCAGGATCGCGGCGTCGGGCGCCCAGGTGCGCACGTTCGCGATCGTCTCGTCGTACTGGCGCGCGACCGCGGCGAGGTCGAGCTTGGGATCGCCGGCCTCGTTGGTGCCGTACTGGAGGACGACCAGCGACGGCGCGCGCGCGGCGAGCTGCGGGCCGATGATGTCGTCCCAGTTCATGCCGTGCAGGTGGGCGAGCCGGCGGCCGGTGACGCCGAGGCCGTCGACGGTGACGCCGGGGCCGCCGTGGTCCATCGCGACCGCGAAGAGCTGGACCTCGCCGCCGCCGGCGGGCCGGAGCGACAGCCGGTGGTGGCCGGCCTTGGCCGGGACGGTGAGCACGGCGGCCTGCTGGTCGCGCGGCCCGGTGGCGGGGAGGCGGGTCGGGATCTTGTGCCACGGCTGGCTGTCGACGCGGAACATGAGGCGGCCCGACGTCCTCGTGCGCAGGTAGAAGACGTCGAAGCGATCGACGACCTCCGTCGAGCAGCCGGTGCAGCTCTCGACCCACGCCTCGGCGTTCTTGCGATCGCTGTGGGCGCGGACGCCGGCCAGGCCGAACGGCGGCGTCGCGCCACCGGCGCCGACCAGCTCGGCCTGCCACTTGCCCGTCGAGCCGTAGGCGACCTCGCGCACGTAGTAGTGGCGGACCGGCGGGCGGCCGGCGAGGACGACGCCGCGGCCGCCCTTGCCGAAGCGGGCGCCGAGCTGGCGGCGCAGCACGCCGGTGAGCTGATCGCCGGCGGTGTGCGAGTCGCCGAACATCGTCACGAGCACGTGGCCGCTCGGGTCCTTGCGCTCGGCGCGATCAAGCGCGGCGTAGAAGCGATCGAGCGAGCCGGCGGGGACGGTGAGGCGCGGGCCGGGCGGCGGGCCGGGCGGCGGAGGCGGAGGCAGCGGCGGCGGTGCGGGCAGCGGCGCGGGGAGATCGGGAGAGCCGGGAGCGGGAGCGGGAGCGGGGACGGATGCGGTGTCGGGTACGGCTGGCGAGCGAGGACCACCGTCGGGCTGCGCGCTGCACGCCACCGCCGCGAGCGCGAGCGCGAGCGCGCCGAGGCGCCCCGCGCCCGACGAGCGGCGCACCTCCGTGACCCTCATGGCTGCGTCCTTCCCTTGTACTCGCGGTAGCCGGCGATCAGCGCGTCGGTCAGCGCGTCGGCGACCATCGCCATCCCCTTCGGCGACGGGTGCGCGAAGTCGGAGCCGAGCAGCCCGCGCGCGTTCCACTTGATCGACGAGCCCGAGCCGCCCATCCAGGTGAAGCTGTCCCAGAAGGCGCAGCCGGCGAGCTCGGCGGCGCGCCGCTGGGTCGCGATCATGCGCGGCATCGAGCGGCGCGGCACCAGCTTGCCGTCGCGGACCTCGGCCTGATCGAGCGGCGCGACGACGAGGCACGACGCCTCCGGCCGCGCGGCGCGCACCGGCGCGAGCAGCGCCGACCACTCCGTCGCGTAGTCGCTCATCGCCTTGCCGCCCGCGATCCACTGCGCCTCGTTGGTGCCGATCATGAACACGACGAGCGAGGGCGCGCGGTGGGCGAGCTGCGAGCGCCAGTGGTCCTCCTGGTTGTTGCGGAGGTTGGCGGCGGTGGCGCTGACCACGGCGAGGTTGTCGACGACGACGCCGCGGTCGCGCTCGAAGGTCACGCCGAACAGGCGGACCTTGCCGCGCGTCGTCTTCACGTCGAGCTTGTGCGGGGCGTCGGGGAGGCTGATCGGCTGGAACGCCGGCACCTTCGCCTCCGACGAGGTGTCGACGCTGGCGGCGACCTCGCCGTCGACGATCAGGTCCGCGGCGCCGCCGTGCGGCTGCGCGAGGTACCAGAGCTCGGCGTGGCTGAAGGTGCGCTCGGCGTCGCGCAGGCGGAAGCGCAGCGTGCCGGAGCCCTCGGCGGTGCTCTCGCCGAGGCCGTAGAGATCGTCGGCGACGCGGGTGAGCGCGACGTTCCAGGTCGACCACGAGCCGGACGACGTCCGCTCCACCTGCTGGCTGTAGTTGAAGCGGTGCGGCGCGATCGCGTGGAGGAAGCCGGGGCCGCCGTCGCCGAACGCGGCCTGCAGGCGCGCGCGCAGGCGGCCGGGGATGGCGTCGGAGGCGGAGACGGAGTCGCCGTAGAACTCGATGCGCACCGGCGCCGCGGCGGTGCCGGCCTCGGTCGCGGCGAGCGCCTGGTAGACGCCGTCGAGCGCGTAGCGCGGGCACGGGCTGACCTGCGGCACCGCGCAGCCCTGCTCGATGGTGACGCCCGGCGTGGCGGGCGGCGGCGCGCCGGCGATGGCCGGCTTGACCGGCGCGAGATCCGGCGGCGGCGGCAGCGGGGGCGGCGGCGTGTCCTCGCCGCTCGGGCCGCCCGGGCCGCCGGGGCC
>DASZXE010000655.1:0-4709 GCA_035546475.1 Kofleriaceae bacterium | reverse complement strand
GGGGCGGAGGCCACCGCGGCGCTCGCGCGAGCTCTGGCAGGAGGCGAGGCGCGGCGTGCGCGAGGAGCCTCGGATCGGCCGGGGGCGCGGTCAGGCGGGGAGGGCGACGCGGACGGGGGTGACGGGGGCGGGGGTGGCGAGGGTGACGGCGTGGGCGGCGCAGGGCATGTTGCGGCGGGTCTCGGCGAGGAGCGCGCGGTCGAGCGTCGCGACGACGACGCCGTCGCCGGCCTCCTGCTCGCCGACGATGCGGCCCCACGGATCGATCACCATCGAGTGGCCGAACGTCTCCCGCTTCTCGTTGTGCCGGCCGACCTGCGCCGCCGCGATCACGTACGCCTGGTTCTCGATCGCCCGCGCCCGCAAGAGCACGTGCCAGTGCGCGCGGCCGGTGTGCGCCGTGAAGGCCGCCGGCACCAGCAGCGCGTCGGCGCCGGCGCGCCAGAGCTGGCGGTAGAGCTCGGGGAAGCGGAGGTCGTAGCAGATCGACAGGCCGAGCCCGAAGCCCTCGACCTGCAGCAGCACCGCGCCCGCGCCCGGCACCGTCGCGTCCGACTCGCGGGCCACCGCGCCGCCGGGGATGTCGACGTCGAAGAGGTGGATCTTGCGGTAGCGCGCCACGATCGCGCCGCCCGGCGCGACCGCCAGCGCCGTGTTGTAGGCGCGCGTGACCTCGCCGGGCGCGGCCTCGGGCAGGCCGCCGCCGATGACGAGCGCGCGGTGGCGCGTCGCGAGCTCGGCGAGGCAGGTGAGGATCGGGCCGGGCTTCGCCTCGTCGAGGACCTCGGCGACCGCGAGCTTGTCGCCCTCGCGCCGGCCGAGGAACGCGAAGCACTCGGGCAGCACGATCACCCGCGCGCCGCCCTCCGCCGCGCGCGCCGCCAGTCGCCGGCAGGTCGCCAGGTTCGCCGTCCGATCGTCGGTCGAGGTGAGCTGCACCGCGCCCACCGTCAGGGTGTCTGCCATGGCCGCGTTCTACCAGACCGCGGCCCATCCCACTCGCACGTACCCCCTTGCGGGCTCTTCGCGGGAGTGCTACCCCTCCGTCCAGCTTCGTTCTCCGACGGGGTGGCCAACGGGCCGCCTTTTTTTGTGCCCGCGTTCGACGTCCGGCCCCGCCGGCGTCCCCTGATTCCCGCTCTGACGCTGCTCCGCCTCATCCAAACCATGAACGGTCGACCCAACGAGAACACCATTCGACAGCGTGTCTGGGCGCTGGTCGAACCGGTGTGCGCCGACGCCGGCTACGAGCTGGTCGACGTCCGCTTCGTGACCGAGCAGTCCGGCTGGGTGCTGCGCATCCTCATCGACGTCGCGCCCGACGAGGTGGCGTCGCAGGACGCCGAGAAGGCCACCGGGGCCACCGGGGCGCCCGCGACCGACGACGCCGAGGCTCCGGCCGACGCGATCGGCAGCCTCGCCGCCTCGGTCGATCCGCAGGGCGCCGCCGACGAGGTCGACCTCGGCGATTGCGAGCGCATCTCGCGCGAGGTCTCCGCCGTCCTCGATGTCGACGACCCGATCTCGGTGCCGTACAGCCTCGAGGTCAGCTCGCCCGGCATCGACCGGCCGCTCGTCACCGAGGCCCACTTTCGCCGCTACGTCGGCGCCGAGATCAAGGCGACGCTCCACCGAGGCGTCTCGACTGCCCAGGGGAGCGAGCGCAAGAACTTCCGCGGCCTGCTCACCGGGGTCGAGGGCACCGGCGCCGACGCGCAGGCCAAGGTCGTCGTCGACGGCCAGCCGTGGCTGTTCCCGATCTCCGACGTCGATCACGCCCGCATCGTCCCCGACTGGGACGCCGTCATGAAGGGCGGCCGGGGCCAGATCCGCGCTGCCGACGCCCCGCCCGCGCACCCGAAGAAGCCCGGCGCCCATGGCCGGCTGACGCATCCCAAGGCGAAGGCCAAGGCGAACGCGAAGGCCAAGGCCAAGGCGAACGCGAGGGCCGACGCCAAGGCCGAGGCGCACCCGGAGGCCGGAGCCGAGGCCTCGACCGAGCATCCGAACGCGAACCCGCAGGCGCATCTCACGGCCAAGGCCGACAAGCCCGCCCACTGACTGACATCAGGACCCGAGGAAGACCATGGAAGCCAACCTCAGCATGGTGATCGACCAGGTCGGTCGCGACAAGAACATCGACCGCACGGTGCTCCTGCAGGCGCTCGAGTCCGCGATCCTCACCGCGGCCAAGCGGGCGTTCGGGATGAACCGCGAGATGGAGGCCAAGTACAACGCCGACACCGGCTCGGTCGACCTCTTCCTCATCATCAACGTCGTCGAGGACGACGCGATCGAGGGCCGCGAGATCACGGTCGAGGACGCGCACAAGTACGGCCTCGAGGCCGAGCTCGGCGACGAGCTGTTGTTCCAGATCTTCTACCGCCCCGAGGACGCCGAGCGCGCCGCCGAGCAGGACGCGAAGTTCGGCGACGTCATCGACCTCAAGGCCGCCCACAAGAAGTTCGGCCGCATCGCCGCCCAGACCGCCAAGCAGGTGATCAGCCAGCGCGTCCGCGAGGCCGAGCGCGACAACGTCTACAACGAGTACAAGGACCGCAAGGGCGAGATCGTCACCGGCATCGTCCGCCGCTTCGAGCGCGGCGCGCTGGTCGTCGAGATCGGCAAGACCGAGGCGCTGCTGCCGATGCGCGAGCAGGTGCCGCGCGAGTCGTTCCGCGTCGGCGACACCATGCGCGCGCTGCTCCTCGACATCGACCGGATGGCGCGCGGCCCGCAGCTCATCCTGTCGCGCGGCCACAAGGGCTTCCTCGAGAAGCTGTTCGAGCAGGAGGTGCCGGAGATCTTCGAGAAGATCGTCCGCATCGAGAGCTCGGCCCGCGAGCCGGGCGCCCGCAGCAAGATCGCCGTCAGCTCGCGCGACCGCGACGTCGATCCGGTCGGCGCGTGCGTCGGCATGAAGGGCTCGCGCGTGCAGGCGGTCGTGCAGGAGCTGCGCGGCGAGAAGATCGACATCGTCCCGTACGACGACGACCCGGCCCGCTTCGTCTGCAACGCGATCGCGCCGGCCGAGGTGTCGCGCGTCATCATCGACGCCGAGGGCCACCGCATGGAGCTGGTCGTCCCCGACGAGAAGCTGTCGCTCGCGATCGGCAAGAAGGGCCAGAACGTGCGGCTCGCGTCGCAGCTCTCCGGCTGGCGCATCGACATCCACTCGGAGTCGAAGATCTACGAGCTCGAGCGGCGCGCGAAGGAGCAGATCGCGTCCATCCCGGGCGTGTCGAACGACCTGGCCGAGACGCTGTTCAAGCTCGGCTGGCGCTCGGTCAGCGAGCTCGCGCGCGGCGTCGCCGAGGAGCTGGCCGGCGTGCCCGGCGCCGGCGGCCTCGAGGGCGCCCGCCGCATCATCAGCGGCGCCGGCGAGTACCTGCAGGCGTCGCGGCGGCGCCCGGACGACCTTCGCCGCGAGGCGGAGCGCCGGTCGGCGCTGTCGGGCGTCGAGCAGCTCCTCGAGATCCCGGGCGTCAACGACGAGGTCGTCGAGATCCTGGCGTCGGCGCAGGTCCACTCGCCCGACGAGCTGGTCAAGATGCCGCTCGAGCAGCTCGCGTCGGCGACCGGCATCGACATGAGCGACCTCGCCAAGCTGCGCCAGCGCGCGATCACCTACCTGGCCCAGGTGGAGTCCGCGAATTGACCGACCTTCCCGCCGACGACCGGCCCAGGGCCCCGACCGCAGGTCGGGCCGGGACGGGTCCGACCGAGGTCGGCGCCGGCGTCGCCGGGTCCGACCGATCGGTCGAGAGCCCGGGCGAGTCGCGCCCGGGCTCCGCGACGGCGCGTGCCGCGCACCGCCCCGTCCGCACCTGCGTGGGCTGCCGGGCCGCCGTGCCCCAGGCCGAGCTGGTGCGGGTGGCGGTGACCGCCGGTCGCGTGGTCGCGGATCCGCGCCGGCGGGTGCCGGGCCGGGGTGCCTACGTGCACGCCCGCCCGGCCTGCCTGACCGCCGCCGGCAAGGGCGGGCTCGCGCGCTCGCTCAAGCGGGCGGTGAGCCGCGCCGAGGTCGACGGCCTGGTCCGCGCACTCGCACCGGCCGGTGACGGCGCGGTGACGGCCGGAGGCGGCCGGCCGGTGACCGGCGCTCCCGCCGATCCCGGCGTGTTCCCCCCTGGCCAGGCGGGCGCGGACGCTGTAGAAATCGGCTCCCCGTCGACTCGGAACATGCCGAAGCCGCGCCACCACCTTCTCGCCAACGCAACCCATCACGCCGAGGAACCGCGGGTCCTGCCCGTCGGTCCCGCGGCGGCAGTGGGCGCGGAACGGTCGCGCCAGGAGCCCGAGGCTCCCGGCGACGCGACCGCGGAGCCGATCACGGAGCAATGATGCGAGTCTACGAGATAGCCAAAGAGGTCGGGATCCCGAACAAGGAGCTCCTGGCCAAGATCCGGTCGCTCGGCCTCGAAGTGAACAACCACATGTCCTCGCTCGACGCCGATGCCGTGGCTCGCATCAAGAAGTCGCTCGAGCGCGAGCGGACGGGCGGCGCCGCGCCGGCCGAGACCCAGAAGCTGTCGACGACGTCGGGGGCCGTGATCCGACGACGCTCGGCGAAGGCCGACGAGGCCGAGGGCACCGCGCCGCACGCGGCCACGCCGGTGTCGACCGCGGCCGCGTCGTCGCCGTCGATCGCGCCGCCGCTGGTCCGTCGTCGCACGGTCGATGCGCCGCCGGTGTCGGCGCCGAGCCCC
>DASZXE010000654.1:0-3560 GCA_035546475.1 Kofleriaceae bacterium | reverse complement strand
ATCGACGGCGACCCGCGCGTGGATCCCGACCAGGCCGACCGCCCGCTCGAGCGCGTGCGCGCCGGCGGCCGACAGCTTCACCGCGCAGACGCCGGCCGCCGTCACCGCGACGGCGACGGCGAGCTTCCAGCGGCGCAGCGTCCAGTCGACGGGCGCGCCCGCCTTCGCGAGCGCCCACGCGGCGACGTCGCAGGCGGCGGTCGCCACCAGCGGCGCCGCGATCACGCCGGCGACGTCGCTCAGCTTGCCGGTCAGCCAGCCGAGGCCACCGGCGCCGAGCGCCGGCTTGAGCACGCGGTCGTTGACGACCAGCACGACGAGCGAGGCCAGCGTCAGCGGCGCCAGCGCCTCTGCCCACGGCAGCCCCGGCCGCGCCGCCGTGTCACCGCCGGCGAGCGCCCGCCACAGTCGCGCGTGCCAGCCGCTCACCGCGCGCGGCACGAACCGCGCCGCGTCGCGCTCGCGAGGCCCGCCGGCTCGGCGGCCGCTGCGAGCGCCGTCGACCGGGCGCGCGGCGCGAGCGAGCGAGGTCGGGCAGGCCGCACGGTGCGCCGCGATCAGGGCAGCGCGAAGCTGTTGAGGCAGAACTTGGCGGCGGTCGCGGGGAAGAAGTAGCCGACCGCCATGCACATCTCGTCGGTCTGCGCGCTGTCGCCGGTCTTCACGACGCTGTCGCTGTCGTTGTTGTAGTCGCAGTGATAGGTGACCTTCCCGCTCGCGAACGTGAAGTACGGGGCGGTGTTCCACGTCGCGGCGCCCGGGTGTTCCCAGTTGGTGCTCTCGAAGATCATCGAGCCGCCGTCCTTCACCTCGGTGTGCGTCGAGAAGTGGTGCGAGTGGGTCGACATCGCGAAGAACTTCGCGCCCGCCGGCACCGCGCAGTCGCCGGTGACGCTGCCGGTCGAGTGCGCCGCCACGTTGATCTGCGTGTTGTAGGTGACGTAGGCGGCGGCCGGCGTGTAGACGTCGTTCTCGCCGTACGCCTCGGCGTCGATCGTGACGTGCGCCATGATCGCCTGGTCGGTCGCGTTCAGGTAGTGCATCTGCACGAACGCCTTCTGGCCGGCGTTCACGGTCATGCCGACGCCCGGCGGCATCGACGCCGACTGCTCCGGCGTCTGCGCCGAGTAGGTCCAGAACGGCAGGCCGCTCGGGCTGGCGCCGAAGCCGCAGTTCGGCTTGATCGTCCCGTCGGCCTCGGTGTGGTTGTCGAAGAAGAGGATGAGGTGGTGGCTGCCCGGGGTCATCGTCGACGACCACTTCTTGATGCCCATCGTGCGGGTGGTCGGCAGCGTCGTGTAGTAGCAGTACGTGATCTCCTGGCCGGCCTCGATGCGGATCGGCGGGGTCTCGATGCGGAAGCCCTCGGCCGGCGGCCCGCCGGCGTCGACGTCGGTCGTGCCGTCGTCGTCGCCGGTGGTGCCGGGGTCGCCACCACCACCGCCGCACGCCGCGAGCACGAGCGCGGTCACGATCGTCGAAGCCAGGGTCGAGCTACGCATGAGACCTCCTGGGCGCGTAGCCTAGCAACATCCATTGACCCGCGGTCAACGAGAACGAACGTCGCCGTGGTCCGGCCAATCGGGCGCGGCGCGCGATAGAGTCGGAGCGTGGAGGTCACCGACGATGCCGGCACGTCCTTGCCGCCCGGGCCGACCGCGCCGGCGTGGTGGCAGACCGCGACGTACGCGCGCGATCCGGTGACGGCGCTCGAGCGGTGGGCGGCGCGCCACGGCGATCTGTTCACCGTGCGCATCGTCGGGATGCCGCCGCTGGTGTTCGCGGCCGCGCCCGCCGAGCTGCGCCAGATCTTCACGGCGAGCCCCGCGCAGCTCGAGGGCGGCGCCGCCAGCGGCCAGGTGAAGCCGATCGTCGGCGCGCGATCGGTGCTCACGCTCGACGGCGACGAGCACCACCGCCACCGCCGCATGATGCTGCCGCCGTTCCACGGCGAGCGGATGGCGACCTACGCGGCGGTGATGCGAGACGTGACGCGGCGCTCGATGGCGACGTGGCCGGTCGGGCGGCCGTTCGCGCTGCACCCGCACCTGCTGCGGATCACGCTCGAGGTGATCCTGCGGACCGTGTTCGGCATCGACGCGCCGGCGCGGCTCGACACGTTCGCCGGGCTGTTCGCGTCGCTCGTGGCGCGGTGGAGCTCGCCGCTCTTGCCGATGCTGGCGCTGTACGGAATCGACCCGATCCGGCTGGCGCCGTGGCTGCCGGTCGCGCGGGACAAGCAGGCGCTCGATCGCGCGCTGCGGGAGGAGATCGCGCGGCGCGGCGCCTGCGCGGGGGCGAGCGCGGCGGGCGCGGCGGGCGCGGCACGTGCGGGCGCGGCCGCGGCGGGGACCGACATCTTCAGCCTGCTCCTGGCCGCGCGCGACGACGCCGGCCAGCCGCTGACGGCCGAGGAGCTGCGCGACGAGCTGGTCACGCTGATGGTCGCCGGCCACGAGACGTCGGCGACCGCGCTGGCGTGGGCGTTCGAGCGGCTGCTCGTCCATCCCGACGTCCTCGCGCGCGTACGGGCGGAGCTGGCGACGATCACCGGCGCGGACGGCGCGGTCGACGTCGCGCGCGCCGGCGAGCTGCCGTACCTCGACGCGGTCGTCCGCGAGACGCTGCGGCAGCGGCCGATCCTCGCGTTCGTCGCCCGCCGCGCCGCCGCGCCGTTCGAGCTCGGCGGCTACCGGGTGCCGGCCGGCACCTACCTGTGCCCGGCGATCCACCTGGCGCACCGCCGCGCCGAGAGCTACCCGCAACCGGAGCGGTTCGAGCCCGAGCGGTTCGTCGGCAAGAAGGTCGATCCGTACGTGTTCCTGCCGTTCGGCGGCGGCGGCCGGCGCTGCCTCGGGATGGCGTTCGCGCTGGTCGAGATCAAGGTGATCCTGGCGACCGTGCTGTCGTCGGCGACCCTCGCGCTCGACGGCGGCCGCCCGCTCGCCCGCGCGCTGCGCGGCATCACCGTCGCGCCGGCCGGCGGCACCCGCGTGATCCGCGCGCGCTCACGGTGAGCGGCGCGCGCGGGGAGCCCAGCGCGCCCGCTCCTGCTCGACGAGCCGCGCGAACCGCCCGAGGTGGCGCACCGCCCGCTCGAACGCCGCGACGTCGGCGGCGTCGCGCGCCCCGTAGCCGGCGAGCAGCGCGTCGCGGTGCGCGGCCGCCGGCACCAGCACCGACGCGTACGCGAGATCGAATCCGCGCCGCGCCGCCGTCGCCCCGCTGCACTCGGCGAACTCGAGGTCGAACAGGACGAGGCGGCCGCCGGGCTCGACGAGCAGGTTGCCCGGGTGGCCGTCGGCGAGCGTGACCCCGGCGTCGTGGACGCGGCGGAGCAGCGCGCCGACCTCGCCGGCCAGCCGCTCGCCGCCGGCGTCGTGCAGCGCGGTCGCCGCCGGCGCACCGTCGATCCACTCCATCGCCAGGAGCTCGTCGGCCGGCGACGCCGCCAGGCAGCGCGGCACCCCGACGCCGCACGCCGCCAGCCGCGCCAGCGCCGCCTGCTCGCGGGCGATCCGCGCCGGCCCGCGGGTGTCGGCGGCGTAGACGAAGTTGGC
>DASZXE010000653.1:0-13215 GCA_035546475.1 Kofleriaceae bacterium | reverse complement strand
AGGCGGTAGCGCGGCCGCGCCGCCGCCTGGTATGGTCGCGCGGTGAACGTCCTGTGCGTGGCGTCCGAGCAGGCGCCGTACGCCAAGACCGGCGGCCTCGCCGACGTGATGAGCGCCCTGCCCGCGCAGCTCCACAAGGCGGGGCACGACGTCCGCGTCTTCGTCCCGCTCTACGACAAGATCGACCCGTCGAGGCTCTCGCTCGAGGTCGTCTTCGACGTGCTGCCGATCGAGCTCGGCGTCCACCGCTACCAGGCCGCCATCCTTCGCCAGCCCGGCGAGCCGTCGACCCACTTCGTCCACATCCCGGAGCTGTACGGCCGCGGCGCGATCTACACCTCCGACCCCGACGAGCACCGCCGCTTCATCGCGCTGTGCGTCGCCGCGCTCGAGACCTGCCGCGCCGGCGACTGGTCGCCCGACATCGTCCACGCCCACGACTGGCAGGCGGCGCTCCTGCCCGTGCTGGTCAAGCGCAACTACGCGCGCGACCGACGCTCGAACCTGTTCGCGCGCACGCGCTCGCTGCTCACCATCCACAACCTCAACTACCAGGGCATCTTCCCGGCGGCGGCGATCGCCGACACCAACCTCGATCCGCAGGTCTTCCACCAGGACCAGCTCCACGCCGGCCGCGTCAACTTCCTCCTGACCGGCATCCTCTACGCCGACGGCGTGTCGACGGTCAGCCCGACCTACGCCGCCGAGATCCAGACCGAGGCGCACGGCGCCGGCCTCGACCCGTTCCTGCGCGCGCGGTCGTCGACGGTGGTCGGCATCCTGAACGGCGTCGACTACGACGAGTGGTCGCCCGAGAAGGACCGGCTCATCCCGTACCGCTACGACGCGCAGGACCTCGCCGGCAAGGCGCTCGACAAGCGCGCGCTCGTCGAGAGCCTCGGCCTGCCCCACCACGCCGACGTGCCGGTGATCGGCATCGTGTCGCGGCTCGCCGGCCAGAAGGGCCTCGAGCTGCTCGAGCCGACCATGCCGGAGCTCCTGCGCCGCCACGGCTTCCAGCTCGTCGTGCTCGGCTCCGGCGAGCGCCGCCTCGAGGAGCTGTTCAGCCGGCTGCAGCAGAGCTTCCCGCGGCAGGTCTGCTTCTACCGCGGCTTCTCGGATCCGCTGGCGCACCTGATCGAGGCCGGCTCCGACATGTTCCTCATGCCGTCGCGCTACGAGCCGTGCGGGCTGAACCAGATGTACAGCCTGCGCTACGGCACGGTGCCGATCGTCCACCGCACCGGCGGGCTCGCCGACACCGTCAAGGCGTGGGACGGGCGCGGCCGCGGCACCGGCTTCCTCTTCGAGCACCACGACGCCACCGGGCTGCGCTGGGCGGTGGAGAGCGCGCTCGCGACCTACCGCGATCAGGCCGCCTGGCGCCGGCTCATGCAGAACGGCATGGCCGAGGACTTCTCGTGGGAGACGCAGCGCAAGCTGTACGAGCTCGTCTACCACCGGCTCGCCAGCGCCTGACCTCCCGCCGCGCGGCTCAGCTCCGGGTGAAGAAGCCGGTCGGCGCGGTCACGTGCGGCGAGTCGTTCTCGTCGTAGCAGGAGGCGTCGAACGAGTAGTCCCACGAGCCGGGCGGCAGGCCGGTCAGGTCGAAGGTCGCGTGGCCATCGCCGTCATCGTCGCCGGGGATGACCATCCGCGTCGCGCCCATCATCAGCACCAGCAGCGGCTGGGCCGTGATGAACGTGCCGTTGGCGGTCATCGTGTTGCCGTCGATCGACGTGTCGGTGATCTTGACCGAGCAGTCGGGTGACCCCGGATCGCCGCACGCCCCGGCGGCGACCCCGCCGACTCCGAGCACGATCGAGGCGAGCAGCGCGGAGGACGTTCGGCTCATGCGCCGAGCCTACCGCAGCCGCGCCGCGGGCTCCCTGGCAAAGCACCGCTACGCACGGGGCGCCTTGCGGGCGAGGATCGCCTCGATGCGGGCGAGGTCGGCCGGCTTGATCACGTGGTCGTCGAAGCCGGCGGCCCGCGCGGAGCCGACGTCGGCCGGCGCGCCGTAGCCGGTCAGCGCGACCAGCAGCACGCTGTCGAGCGTCGTGTCGCGCCGGATCCGCTGCGCGATCTCGTAGCCGGTCATCACCGGCAGGCCGATGTCGATGAAGGCGACGTCCGGCCGCTCGCGCGAGATGACCTCGAGCGCGCTCGGCCCGTCGGCGGCGTCGAGCACGACGTGGTCGCGCGACTCGAGCAGCATCTTCAGCATCTCGCGCGCGTCCTCCTGATCGTCGACGACGACGACCCGGCAGCCGCCGCGCGCGCCCGGCGCGTGCACCGACGGCCAGGCGTCGCCGCTCGCCGCCTCGAGCGGGATGCGGACGGTGAAGTCGGCGCCGCGGCCGGTGCCCTCGCTGTGCACCTCGATCGTGCCGCCGTGCAGCTCGACGATGCTCTTGGCCAGGGACAGCCCGACGCCGAGCCCGCCGCGCGAGCGGTCGAGCCGCTGGTCCGACTGCACGAACAGGTCGAAGATGCGCGCCTGCAGCTCCGGCTCGATGCCGACGCCGTGATCGCGCACGCGGATCACCGCGCGGCCGCCCTCGACCTCGGCCTCCAGCCGCACCTGGCTGTGGCGCGGCGAGTAGTTGGCGGCGTTCGACAGCAGGTTGACCGCGACCTGCGTCAGCCGGCTGGCGTCGCCGCGCACCGGCATCGCCGCCGGCGACAGCGCGGTCACCAGCTCGACGCCGCGGTCGCGGAACAGCGGCGCCACCGACTCGATCGCGGCCTCGAGCGACTGGTGCAGCTCGACGTCGTCGAGCCGCAGCTCGAAGCGGCCGCGGGTGATGCGCGAGACGTCGAGCAGGTCGTCGAGCAGCCGCTTCATGTGCCGGGTCTGCCGGTCGACCACGCCGGTGCACCGGCGCAGCACGTCGTCGCCGTCGGCGCGGTCGCCCAGCATCGTCGCCGCGTTCATCACGGCGGCCAGCGGGTTGCGCAGCTCGTGCGACAGCATGGCGAGGAACTGCTCGCGGCGGCGCGCGATCTCGGCCGTCTCCTCGAGCAGGGCGGAGATGCGCCGCTCGCGCGCCTCGAGCTCGCGCTGGGCGGCCACCGCCAGCGAGACGTCGCGGCCGATCGACGACACGCCGAGGATCGCCCCGTCCGGCCCGTAGATCGGCGACACGGTGACCGCGACGTCGACCTCGCTGCCGTCCTTGCGCACCCGCCGGGTCTGCAGGTGCTCGACCTTCTCGTTGTTGCGGATCCGCTCGAGCATCCGCGCCTGCTCGTCCTCGGCGCCGTCGGGCACCAGCAGCGCGACGTTCTTGCCGAGCACCTCGTCGGCGGCGTAGCCGTAGACCGCCTCGGCCCCGCGGTTCCAGCTCGTGATCGTGCCGTCGAGGGTCTGGCCGATGATGGCGTCCTCGCAGCTCTCGACGATCGCCGAGAGCTGGGCCAGCCGGGCGCGCGCGCGGTCGAGCGCGCTGATGTCGGTCAGCGTCAGCACGACGCCGTCGATCGCCGACTGGCTGTCGCGGCCGCCGTTGCCGTCGCGCTTCACCCGGTACGGCAGGATCCGCAGGAAGTACGGCGTGCCGCGCCGGTCGCGCACCTCGTCCTCGACGACCGCGCCGCCCTGGCGGGCCGCCTCGATCTCCTCGATCAGCGTCGGCCTCTCGATGTTGTGCGAGAAGTCGCCGATGTAGCGGCCGACGTCGTGGGCCTGGAACCGGAACACCGTCGCGATGCGGGTCGTGAACCGGCGGATGCGCAGCTCGCGGTCGAGGAAGACGGTGCCGACGTCGGTGCCCTCCAGCAGGTGGGCCATGTCGGTGTTGAGCTCCTTCAGCTCCGCGATCTTCTGCTGGTACTCGGCGTTGACCGTGTACAGCTCCTCGTTGACGGAGTGGAGCTCCTCGTTGGTGCTCTGCAGCTCCTCGTTGGAGGCGACCAGCTCCTCGTTCGTCGCCTGCATCTCCTCGTTCGACGTCTCGAGCTCCTCGATCGTCGCCTGCAACGTCTCGCGGGTGTAGGCGAGCTCGGTCTCGAGCGCCTCCATCCGCTCGTGCGACGCCTGATCGACCGGCACCGCCGGCACGTCCGGCAGCGACCCGGCCGGGCCAGCCGCCGGCTCCGACGACGGCCGCGCCGGCTCGGCGCCCGCCAGGTCCTTGAACGTCACCAGCACGTGGCGGACGCCGCGGCGGTTGTGCAGCGGCTCGGCGGTCAGGGTCGTGCGCACCTCGCCGTCGTCGGTGTGCAGGCGCACGCCCGAGTAGGCGACCGGCTCGCGGTCCTTGAACGCGCGCTGGATGGCGCCGGCCACGATCGAGCGCAGCTCGTCGTCGAGCAGCTCGAGGATGTGGTTCGACGGCCGCCGCCGGCGCAGCCGCAGGAGCCGCTCGGCGCCGGCGAAGCTGTCGATCAGGTTGCGGTCCTCGTCGACGAGGAAGCCGGGCGGCATGAACTTGTCGAGCAGGAGGTCGTACGTCTGCAGCACCTGCGGATCGGCGGACGCCTGGCGCGGCAGGTCGAGCGTCGCCGGCCGGCGCGGCGTCGGCCGCTGCATCGGCAGCCGCACCTGGCCGAGCAGGTGGACGTCGCGCCGCTTGCGGTAGATCTTCCACCGCTCGTCGAGGACGGTGAACTCGTCGGCGAGCGCGCCCGGGGTCTCGCTGGCGCCGAGGAACATGATGCCGCCCGACACCAGGCCGAAGTGGAACAGCGAGAAGACCGTCCGCTGCGCGTGCGGCTGCAGGTAGATGAGCATGTTCCGGCACGAGATGAAGTGCATCTTCGTGAACGGCGCGTCCTTGGTCAGGTTGTGGCGCGCGAACACGATGAGCTGGCGCAGCTCCGGCGACACCTGGTAGCCCGCCGACCGCCGAGTGAAGAAGCGCGCGAGCCGCTCGGGGCCGACGTTGCCGAGCTGGTCCTCGCCGTAGAGCCCGGCGCTCGCGTGATCGAGCGACTGCTGGTGGACGTCGGTGGCGAGGATCTTGAGCAGCACCGGCCGCCCGCGCACCGTCATCGCCTCGGTGAACAGCATCGCCAGCGAGTACGCCTCCTCGCCGGTCGCGCAGCCGGCGACCCACACGCGGAGCTCCTCGCCCGGCGGCACCTTCTCGAGGAGCTGCGGGATGATCTCGCGCTCGAGCAGCTCGAAGGCGCCCGGATCGCGGAAGAACTGGGTCACGCCGATGAGGAGGTCCTGGTAGAGCGTGTTGAGCTCGTTGGCGTCGAGCTGGTCGGCGTACTCCTCGACGCTGTTGAAGTGAAGGAGGTCGACCCGCCGCTGGATGCGCCGCCCGACCGTCGACACCTTGTAGATCGAGAAGTCGATGCCGAACTGGTCGCGCAGCAGGCGGAAGATGGCGTCGACCGCCGGGTCCTCGCTCAGCGTCTCGAGGTCGTTGGTGGCCGGCTGGAGCGGAGGCAGCCCGCACAGCACGCGCGAGATGTCGCGCGGCGCGAGCACGTGGTCGACGAGCCCGCTGGCGGCCGCGGCCACCGGCATGCCGTCGAACTTCGCGCTCACCGGGCTCTCCGCGATGATCATGCCGCCGGCGTGCTTGACGTCGACGATGCCGCGCGAGCCGTCGCTGCCGCTGCCCGACAGCACCACCGCCACCGCCTGGTCGCGCACGTCCTGGGCGAGCGAGCGGAAGAAGGTGTCGATCGGCAGGGAGAAGATGTGCGGCTCCTTGTCGGTCAGCACCAGCCGGCGGTCGCGGATGATCATCTCCTTGCGCGGCGGCATCAGGTAGATGTGGTCCGGCTCGACCGGCATGCCGTCGGTGGCGACGACGACCGGCATCTCGCTGTGCCGCGAGATCAGCTCGTCCATGAGGCTGCGGAAGTCCGGCGACAGGTGCTGGATGACCACGAACGACATGCCGGTGTCGGCGGGCATCGTCCCGAACAGGTGCTCGAGCGACTCGAGGCCTCCTGCCGAGGCGCCGATGCCGACGACCCTTCCGCTGGTGGGACGTGGACGGGGTTCCTGATCGGCGATGTTCTCGGGCACGGCAACGGCTCCCTGGTACGGCGCACGAGCCGATTTCAAGAGTCGGGCCGACCGCGAACGGCCTGGATTCACGCGCTGCGTGCCCGCGTGCCACGAGGCATCCGCGCGCACCCGCGCGCCGCCGCCCCACCGTGCGCCCTCGCCACACCGCACCCGGGCGCGCCGACCCCGGCGTGAGATTCGATACAATGTCGGTCTCCAAGCGAGGACGACGCCATGCACGTCTGCTTCATCGAGCCCCGGTTCCCGACCAACCAGAAGCTGTTCGTCCGCGCGCTCGCCGAGGTCGGCGCGACGATCAGCGCGATCGGCGAGGGCTCGAAGGCCACCCTCGACGACGACCTGCGTCACTGGCTGACCCACTACGAGGAGGTCGGCAACGTCACCGATCCGTCACAGGTGCTGCCGGCGGTGCAGTTCATCCAGCGCCACAAGGCGATCGACCGGCTGGAGGCGACGGTCGAGGCGCACATCATGCCGACCGCGAAGGTGCGCGAGGCGGCCGGCATCCCCGGTACGACCACGCGGACCGCGTTCCTCTGCCGGGACAAGCCGGCGATGAAGGAGGTGCTGCGCGCCGGCGGCGTGCCGTGCGCGGCGTCGACCGCGGCGTCGACCGCCGAGGAGGTGCGCGCGTTCGCGGCCCAGGTCGGCTACCCGATCATCGTCAAGCCGCGCGACGGCGCCGGCGCGTCGGGGGCGACGCGGGTCGACGACGACGGCGGCCTCGAGCGCGCGCTGGAGGCGCTCGGCCTCGACCGGCCGGGCCGCTCGATCGCGGTCGAGGAGTTCATCGAGGGGCACGAGGGCTTCTACGACACGCTGACGCTCGACGGCCAGGTCGTGCACGAGTTCGCGACCCACTACTACCCGAACGTGCTCGAGGCGATGCGCCACCGCTGGATCTCGCCGCAGTTCGTGACGACGAACCGGATCGACAGCGTCGCCGCCTACGACGAGGTGAAGGCGATGGGCCGCAAGGTCGTCGAGCTGCTCGGCATCGAGACGTCGGCGACGCACATGGAGTGGTTCTTCGGGCCGAAGGGGCTCAAGTTCTCGGAGATCGGCTGCCGGCCGCCGGGCGTGCGCGCGTGGGACCTCTACAACGTCGCCAACGACATGGACCTGTATCGCGAGTGGGCGATGTTCATGACGTACGGGAAGAAGAGCCAGTACGCGTCGCGGCGGCTGGCGGCCGGCATCATCGCGCTGCGGCCGGATCGCGACGGGCGCATCGCCGGCTACGAGGGCGTCGACGCGGTGATGCGGCACTTCGGCGGCAACCTGATCGACCTGCACCTGCCGCCGGAGGGGACGCCCACGCAGGGCGTCGAGGCCGGCTACATGGCGAACGCGTGGATGCGCTTCAAGCACGAGGACTACGACACGCTCCGCCGGATCCTCGACACCGTCGGCGAGACGGTGAAGGTCCGCGCGCGCTGATCAGCGGCGGCGCGGGGCCGGCGGCGGCCAGGCGTCCCAGCCGGCGAAGACGGTCGTCGCCGCGCCGGTGAGGGTGACGAGCGCGAGGCGGCCGTCGGGCAGCGCGAGCAGCAGCTCGTCGGTGGCGCGGCGGCCGACCAGCAGCTCGACGTCCTGATCGAAGAGCGGGTGGCCGGGCGCGAGCTGCGCGCCGAGCCGGGCCAGCACCTTCTGCTCGTCGGCCCAGCTCAGCCGGTCCCAGCCGTCGAGCTGCTCGACGACGGCGCCGTTCGCGCGGCCCCAGGCGATCCACGGCGCGTCGTCGATGCGGCGCTCGCCGACCGCGACCTTGCCCGGCCCGCCGAGCGCGTGGGCGACGAACGCGTCGGGCAGGCGCACCGCGTGGCGCTCGACGTAGTGGGCGAGCCCCTCCGGCCAGGCGAAGCGGCCGTCGGTGAGATCGCGGTGGCCCATCCGCGCCTCGCCGCACGCGAACCGGCAGAACGAGCGCGCGCGGTACGACGCGAGGACGTCGCCGGCGCGCAGGTACGCGAGCACGGCCGCGCGCCGGCGGGGATCCCAGTCGCCGACCAGCCGCTGCGGCCTCGGGTAGAGGCTCGGCGCGCGCTCGTTGAACCAGTAGCCGACGGCGTCGAGCATCCCTCCGCCGTCGATGATAGACTGTTCGACCGTTGCGACGTTCCCGTCCTGCCGTCGTCCTGCTCGGTCCCCAGCGGATCGACCCGGTCGTCCGCGGCGCGGTGGCGGCGCCCGATGTCGGCGTCGCCCTCGCCGAGCTCGGCGTGCGCGGCAAGGTCGCGCTGGTCACCGCCGGCTGGCAGGAGCGCGAGGCCGACGACGAGCCGCTGGTCAAGGCGCTCGGCGTCGCCGCCGACAACCTCCGCCTGCACGAGCGCTCGCAGGACGTCTTCACCAGCGACCCGCCGCTCGGCGCCGCCTACTCGGCGCGCCAGGAGCTGCTCCGTCACCTGCAGAGCTTCTACCGGATCCGCCTCGACAAGACCGACGACGCGTCGCGCGCGATCCAGGTCCGCCACGTCGACGCCGAGCTGCTGGCGCAGGAGCAGCGGGTCTCGGTCGACCAGTTCCGCCAGCTCGACGACGACCACCTGCAGCGCTGCCGCGCGATCCACGCGGCGTTCGACGACCGGTGGGCGCTGGCGGCGCGGCCGGCGATCGCGCGTCACCGCGCCGAGCTGCGCGCGCTGGTCGACGGCGCCGACGCGCTGGTGATCGCCGGCGGCCACGTGGCGTCCCTGCTCAACCGGCTCAAGCTGTTCGACGTGCTCGAGCTCGCCGCCGACAAGCCGGTCATCGCCTGGTCGGCCGGCGCGATGGTGCTGACCGATCGCATCGTCCTCTTCCACGACTTCCCGCCGTACGGCTCCGACATCGCGCAGGTGCTCGACGCCGGCTTCGGCCTGGTGCCGGGCGTGGTCGTCCTGCCCGACGCCGCGCGCCGCGTGCGCCAGGACGATCGCAGCGGCATCGCGCGGTTCGCCCAGCGGATGGCGCCGGCCACCTGCGTCGCGATGGATCCCGGCGCGCGGCTGACCTGGAGCGAGGGTGCCTTGACCGCCGCCCACGCCGCGCGGCTCACCCGCGACGGCGACCTCGACCGGAGCTGGAAGCGATGAGCGAGCGCCGCCGACCGCTCGCCGAGCTCGAGCAGGGCCCGCGCACCCGCGAGGCGATCGACGCCTGGTTCGCCGGCCGCACGTTCCCGATCGTCGACGGGCCGGACATCACGATCGTCTACCGCGGCGAGGCCGACGCGGTGCACCTCAAGCACTGGGTCTACGGCCTGCCGTCGTCGCAGCACCTCCACCGCCTCGAGGGCACCGACGTCTGGCACCTGACGATGGAGCTGCCGCCCGGCTCGCGCGTCGAGTACAAGCTCGAGGTCGTGCGCGGCGGGCGCGGCGAGTGGATCCAGGACCCGCTCAACCCGAACCGCGCGCGCGATCCGTTCGGCTCGAACTCGGTCGCCCACGGCACCGGCTACGAGGTGCCGGCGTGGATCGCGCCCGATCCGACGGTGCAGCCGGGCCGCATCGACGAGCTGTTCATCAACCACAGCGCGCTCGGCAAGCGCAGCTTCGGGCTGTACGTGCCGGCGCGGTTCCGGCGGACGCGCCGCTACCCGCTGCTGATCGTCCACGACGGCCACGACTACCTGCGCTATGCGTCGCTCGGCACGATCCTCGACAACCTGATCGGGCGGCTCGAGATCCCGGACATGGTCGTCGCGCTGACCAGCTCGCCGAACCGCCTCGTCGAGTACGCCGACCACGAGCCGCACGCCCGCTTCCTCGCCGACGACCTGGTGCCGTACCTCGAGCGGCGGCTGCCGGTCGATCCGCGGCCGCAGGCGCGCTGCCTGATGGGCGCGAGCTTCGGCGCGGTGGCGTCGCTGGCGGCGGCGTGGCGGCGGCCCGGCCTGTTCGGGCGGCTGCTCCTGCAGTCGGGCTCGTTCGCGTTCACCGACATCGGCGATCGCAACCACCGCGGGCCGCTGTTCGACCCGGTCGTCGCGTTCATGAACCACTTCCGGGCGGCGCCAATGGCGGTCTCCGAGCGGGTCTTCGTGAGCTGCGGGACCTACGAGTCGCTGATCTACGAGAACCGGTCGATCGTGCCGCTGCTCCAGCAGACCGGCATGGACGTGCGCTACGTCGAGGCGCGCGACGGCCACAACTGGGAGAACTGGCGCGACCGGCTGCGCGAGGGGCTCTCCTGGCTGTTCCCCGGCCCGCTGCTGCTCGTCTACGACTGACGTCACGCATCATATCTGCATCACTATCGCGCCTTGCGATGCACATATGAGGCACACACCCGGCGCCGCCTCATCCGCTGAACCGATGGCGCATGTCGCATCATATGCGTTGCAACATGCGGCATGACGCCTCATATATGAGGCGTCATGAAGAACACGCGCGCGCTGGCCGGCCTGCCACCGGAGGTCCGCACCGCCCTCGCCAAGCTGGGCGCCGATCTCTCGCTCGCCCGGCGACGCCGGCGGATCTCGGTGCAGGCGATGGCGGAGCGCACGTTCACCAGCCGCGCGACGATCGCCCGCGTCGAGCGTGGTGATCCGCGGGTGTCGATGGCGATCTACGCGTCGGTGCTGTTCGTCGTCGGGATGATCGAGAACCTGCTCGACATCGCCGAGCCTTCGCTCGACGAACAGGCCGGCGAGCTGGACGTCGCGCGCATCCCCCTACGCGTGCGCGGCCGCGCGAGGCGGTGATGGAGCGCGGTCTCGACGTCTTCGTCGATCTGGCGGGCACACCGGTCCTGGTCGGTCGGTTGTGGACCCGCAGCCGCGGCACCCGTGACTCGTCCTCCTTCGAGTACGACCCGACCTGGCTGGCACGCGCCGACCGGTTCGCGATCGATCCCGAGCTGACGCTGGTCCGCGGGCCGATGCACTCACCGCGGCCGCTCTGGAACGCGTTCACGGATCCGGCGCCCGACCGCTGGGGGCAGACCTTGCTGCGCCGCCACGAGATCGCCCGCGCGCGTCGAGAGGGTCGCGCGCCGCGCACCTTGCTGCCGATCGACTTCCTCACCCTCGTCGACGACGAGACGCGCCTGGGAGCCCTGCGGTTCCGCGCCCCCGGCAGCACGCCGTGGCTCGCCTCGGACGGGCGCAAGGTGCCCCCGCTCGTCGAGCTGGGGAGGCTGCTCGCCGCCACCACGCGGCTCATCGACGAACGCGAGAGCGAGGACGATCTGCGGCTCCTGCTCGCGCCGGGCACGTCGCTGGGCGGTGCGCGACCGAAGGCGTCGATCCGCGACGCCGGTGGCCACCTGGCGATCGCCAAGTTCCCGCGCAAGGACGACGCCTGGCCGGTGACGCGGTGGGAGGCGGTGGCGCTCGCGCTGGCCCGGTCGGCGGGCATCGACGTGCCGGCGGCGCGGCTGGAGCTGGTCGCGCGCCGGCCGGTCCTGATCGTCCGCCGCTTCGATCGCCGCGGCGCGATCCGGGTGCCGTTCATCTCCGCGCTCACCGCGCTCGCCACCGACGACGGCGAGCCGCACAGCTACCTCGAGCTGGCCGCCCTGCTCCGCCAGCACAGCCCCGAGGCGCGCCGCGACCTCGCCCAGCTCTGGCGCCGGATCGTCTTCAACGTCCTCGTGTCGAACACCGACGACCACCTGCGCAACCACGGCTTCGTGCGCAGCGGCGATGGCTGGTCGCTGGCGCCCGCGTACGACCTGAACCCGGTGCCGGTCGACGTCAGGCCGCGCATCCACGCGCTCGCGCTCGATGCCGACGACGCGAACGCGTCGATCGAGCTCGTCCGGTCGATCGCGCCGCAGTTCGGGCTGGTGTCGGCGGAAGCGGTGGGGATCATGCGTGAGGTCGCGCGCGCGGTGAGCCACTGGCGCGCGGTCGGAGCCAGGCACGGCCTCACCGCGGCGCAGCTCGATCGGATGGCGTCCGCCTTCGACCACGCGAACCTCCGCGCTGCACGCGCCGGGTGACCCCCGCGCGGGTTCAGTGGCCGGCATGCCGCCCGGCGCGGAGGCGGCGGCGGCGGCGGCGCGCGCAGGCGAGGAGGCCGAAGGCGATGCCGAGGCCGGTGCCCGCCCCGGGACCGCCGTCGTGCGCGACCTGGCAGCCGGCGTCGGTCTGGCAGCAGGTCTGCACGGGCGGCGCGTCCGGCGTGGCCTTCACGGTGAACGGTTCGTCGGCGGAGAACGCGCTCATCGCGCCGCCGTCGTCGACGGCGCGAACTCGCCAGGTGTAGCTGGCGTGGTCCACCAGCTCGGTGGAGAACGCGCTGACGGTGCTGTTGGCCCCACTGATCTCGCCGACGACGGCACCGGTGTCGTCCTTCAGCTCGAGGTCGTAGGTGATGTCGTCGCCCTCAGGGTCGAGGGACGACGCCCAGTAGAAGATCGGCCGCGTGCTGGTCGCGTCGATGGAGCTCGACGGGCTCAGCACGATCGGGACGGTCGGCGGGTCGTCGTGCTGGGACACGACGAAGCAGGCGGTCCGGTAGCTCGACTGCGCCTGGCCGTCGTCGGCGCGCACGCGCCAGCAGTAGCGGTGATCCTCCTGCAGGTCCGCCGCCACCGTGAAGGTCGTGGTCTGGACGCCGGATGGCATGTGGAGGCCGCCGTCGATGATGCTGGCGAATCCCGCGTCCGCGGCGAGATCCCAGTCGTAGACGAGCGGGTCGAGATCCGTGTCGTTCGAGTCGATGATCGCCAGTTGCGGGCGCAGCTCGTCGACGGTGGCGCCCTCCTGCGGCCACGCGAGCACCGGCGGATCCGGAGGCGTGTTGGTCGTCGACACGAAGAACTGGCTGGCGACGGTGTACGCGCCGCAGACGCTGTCCGAGTCGCAGGCGCGCACGTGCCAGTAGTAGAAGTGGTCCTCCTGGAGATTCGCGGCGGCCGGGATCTGCCACTGCGTGGTGCCGGCCGCGCCCTCGGCGACGCCGGCCGCCTGGGTCGCGACGACCTGGTTCGACAGCGCCGGATCCGAGTAGACCGAGAACTGGTAGTGAAGCGTGTCGAAGTCCGGGTCGGTCGAGTTGTTCACCTTGAGGATCGGCGTGGCGATGTTCACGTGCGCGCCGTACGCCGGGCTGTCGATCCGCGGGATGGTCGGCGGCTCGTCGAAGGTGTTGACGAAGAAGGAGCAGCCCGGCGCGGACCACGGGCCGAACGTGAACGGATCCCTCGCCCGCACGCGCCAGTAGTAGCGGTCGTTCTCCAGCAGGTTGACCGGGACAGGCCACGAGGTCGTGCCGGCGCCCTCGGGG
>DASZXE010000652.1:0-18598 GCA_035546475.1 Kofleriaceae bacterium | reverse complement strand
CTGGTGCGCTCGCTGCCGGTCGGCTTCGCGCTCACCAACCTCGACAAGGTCCTCTACCGCGAGCAGGGGCTGACCAAGGCGGCGCTGCTCGCGTACCTCGCGGTCACCGCCGACTGGCTCCTGCCGCACGTCGTCGGCCGGCCGCTCACGCTCGTCCGCTGCCCCGAGGGCCCGGGCAAGCAGTGCTTCTTCCAGAAGCACCTCAAGCCCGGCACCCCCGACGCGGTCCACCCGGTCGCCGTCCCCGAGGACGACGGCCGCGTGAAGCAGTACATGCGGATCGCCGACATGCCGGGGCTGATCGCGCTCGCGCAGCTCGGCACGCTCGAGCTCCACACCTGGGGCTGCCACGCCGACAAGCTCGATCGCCCCGACCTCCTCGTCTTCGACCTCGATCCCGACCCGGCGGTCGGCTGGGACCGCGTCGTCGAGGGCGCGCTGCTCGTGCGCGGCGCGCTCGACAGCCTCGGGCTGCGCTCGTACGTGAAGACGACCGGCGGCAAGGGGCTCCACGTGGTCGTGCCGGTCACCCGCCGGCTCGACTGGGACGCGCACGAGGACTTCGCGAAGGCGCTGGTCGAGAAGCTCGCCGCCGCCGACCCCGCCGGGTACACGACGAACCCGCTCAAGGCGAAGCGGCACGACAAGATCTTCCTCGACTATCTTCGCAACGGGCGCGGCGCCACGTTCGTGGCCCCGTACTCGCCGCGCGCGCGGACGGGTGCGACGGTCGCGACGCCGGTGACCTGGGACGAGCTGACCGCCGGCCTCGATCCGGCGGCGTTCACCATCACGACCGTGCCGCCCCGCCTGGCGCAGCTCGCCGAGGATCCGTGGGCCGGCATCGACGAGCTGCAGCCGATCAGCGCGGCGATGCGCAAGGCCGTCGGCGCCTGAACGCCGCACGGCCGGCGGTGGTCGGTGGCGGTCGGCGGCGTGGCCGGTGGCGCTGGCACGCGCCTGGCAAGCGCTGGGAGCGATGGCCCCTCACGCCCTCGACTCCGCCACCATCAGCTTCGGCCTCGTCGCGATCCCGATCAAGGTCTACACGACCAGCGAGACCGCCGACGAGGTGCATTTCCACATGATCCACGCAGGCTGTGGAGAACGCCTGAAGCAGCAGTACGTGTGCCCCGTGCACGGCGAGGTCTCGCGCGACGAGATCGGCAAGGGCTACGAGGTGACGAAGGGCCACAACCTCGAGCTGTCGAAGGACGAGCTGAAGGCGCTGGCCGCGGCGTCGTCGAACGAGGTGCTGCTGACCGAGTTCGTGCCGGCGAGCGCGGTCGACCCGATCTACGTCGACCGGTCGTACTACCTCGGCACCGACAAGGGCGGCGAGCGCGGCTACCGGCTGCTCCGCGAGGCGATGATCCGCACCGAGGTCGTCGGCATCGCGTCGTACGCGGCGCGCGGCAAGCAGTACGTCGTGATGGTCCGACCGTACGAGGACGGGCTGATCATGCACCAGCTCCGCTACCCCGACGAGATCAAGGCGTGGAGCGAGGTGCCGGTGAAGGCGGTCGGCAAGGTCGACCCCGCCGAGGTGGAGCTGGCCGAGCGGATCATCTCGCAGATCACGAAGACGACGTTCGATCCGACGCCGTACAAGGACGAGGTCAAGGACCGCATCCGCGCGATGCTGCGCGACAAGCTGAAGGGCAAGGAGCTGGTCGCGGAGGCGCCGGCCGAGCACAAGATGGTGGACCTGATGGAGGCGCTGAAGGCGTCGCTCGCCGGCGGCAAGGCGGCCGGCAAGGCGGGCGGCAAGGCGGCGAAGCACGGCTCGACGCGCGCGGCGGGCCACGGCCACGCGCGCACCGCCGCCAAGCCGAAGGCGCACACGGCCCGGCACGCGGCGCGCTCGACCGCGCACACGGCGCACCGGGCGGCTCGCAAGCGCAGTCCTCGCGCGGCTGCCTGAGCTGGCTGAGCTCGGCTGAGCTCGGCTCGCCGGTAGCGGCCCGCGCGAGGCACGCTAGCGTTGCGCGTCGTGAGCGCCTCCTTGCAGCTCGGCCTGTTCAGCGGCGGCGAGCCGACCGTCGACGAGACGTTCGGCGAGCTGCACCGCACCGAGCTCGCCTTCGGCGCCTGGTACGACTACCAGCCCGGCTGGGTGCGCGGCGCCGACGCGCTGTACGCCCACCTGCGCGACACGATGCGGTGGGGCAGCGAGCGGCGCGTGATGTACGACCGCGAGGTCCCACGAATGGTGACAGGGACCGGCTCCGCGCCGACGCGCCCGCGGCGCGTTGGCCGGTGGGTCGACACGCCGCGGCTGCTCGCCGGCTGTCCGCGCGATGGCGCCGGCCATCCGCTGCTCGAGCGCATGCGCGCGCTGCTCGACGAGCGCTACGGCGAGGCGTTCGTGCGGCTGACGATGGCCTGGTACCGCGACGGCCAGGACAGCGTGGCGATGCACGGCGACACCACCGCCCGCGACCTGCTCGAGGCCACGGTCGCGACCGTCTCGCTCGGCGCGCCTCGCCGCTTCGTCCTCAGGCCGACCGAGGGCGGCGCGTCGCGGGCGCTGCACCTGGGCGGCGGCGACCTGCTCGTCATGGGCGGCACCTGCCAGCGGACGTGGCGGCACGGGATCCCCAAGGTCGCCCACGCCGGCCCGCGCATCGCCGTCATGTTCCGGCCTCGCTGGGGCGAGTAGCCGCAGGGCACGGCGCCGGCGGTTCAGGCGCGGCGGTTGCAACCACCGGAGGCATGGCGGCCGATGACTGTCCGGGTGCGCAGGCGTTCCTGCCGGCGCGTCGCACGCTGCGCACGCTGCGCGACGCGGTCGACGGCTGCCGCGGCTGCCCGCTCTACCGCGACGCGACCCAGGCCGTCTTCGGCGAGGGCGCGTCCGCGGCGCGGCTCGTGATCGTCGGCGAGCAGCCCGGCGACGCCGAGGACCGCGCCGGCCAGCCGTTCGTCGGCCCCGCGGGCCGCCTGCTCGACGAGGCGCTGGTCGCCGCCCGCATCGCGCGCCGCGAGGTCTACATCACCAACGCGGTCAAGCACTTCAAGTACACGATGCGTGGCAAGCGCCGCATCCACTCGAAGCCGCGCGCCGCCGAGGTGCAGGCGTGCCGCCCCTGGCTCGACGCGGAGCTGGCCGCGATCGGCCCCGAGGCGGTGCTGCTCCTCGGCGCGACGGCCGTGTCGTCCCTGCTCGGCAGCAAGGTCAAGGTCCTGCGCGACCGCGGGCGCCGCCTGAGCACGGCCGTCGCCGCGGCGACCTTCGTGACCGTCCACCCGGCGGCGGTGCTGCGCGCCGGCGACGACCGCGAGGCCGCGCAGGCCGCGTTCTTCGCCGACCTCGCCGTCGTCGGCGCCTACCTCGACGATCCGTCCTCGACGGCGGCGGCCTGAGCCGTGCCGGCCGCGCGCAGGACCTCGAGGCCGAGCGCGAGCCGGGATGGCGAGTCAGGCCTCGCCGCCCCCGACCCGCAGCTCGCGACGCTGGTGACGGCCCCGCCGGCGGGCGACGAGTGGCTGCACGAGCAGAAGTTCGACGGCTACCGCATCCTCGCCGTGCGCGACGGCGCCAGCGTCCGCCTCCTGACCCGGCGCCACAACGACTGGAGCGAGACGCTGGCCCCGCTCGCCGCCGCGATCGCCGCCTTGCCGGCCGAGCGCGTGATCCTCGACGGCGAGCTGGTCGTCTTCGCCGCCGACGGCCGGACCAGCTTCCAGGCGCTGCAGAACGCGCTCGGCGCCGGCGCGCGCGGCGTCGTCTACGTGGCGTTCGACCTCCTCCAGCTCGGCGACCGCGACCTCCGCCCGCTGCCGCTCGAGGAGCGCAAGCGCGAGCTCGCCGCGCTCGTCGGCCGCCTGCCGCGCGCGGTCGCCGCCGTCATCCGCTACTCCGACCACGTCGCCGGCAACGGCGAGGCCTTCTTCCGCGAGGCGTGCGCCGCCGGCCTCGAGGGCATCGTCTCCAAGCGGCGCGACCGGCCGTACCGGGCCGGCCGCGGCCTCGACTGGGTGAAGACCAAGTGCCTGCAGCGCCAGGAGCTGGTGATCGGCGGCTTCACCGAGCCGCGCGGCAGTCGCACCGGCCTCGGCGCGCTGCTGGTCGGCTACCACGAGGGCGGCGCGCTGCGGTACGCGGGCAAGGTCGGCACCGGCTTCGGCGCCCGCGTCCTCGACGAGCTGCACGCGGCCCTCGCCAGGCTCGAGCGGCCGCGGTCGCCCTTCACGCCGGCGCCGGCGCGCGCGTGGACCGGCCCGGGCGTCCACTGGGTCGAGCCGCGCCTGGTCGCCGAGGTCTCGTTCGCCGAGTGGACCGACGACGGCCGGCTCCGCCACCCGGTCTTCAAGGGTCTCCGCCGCGACAAGCCCGCGTCGGCCATCGTGCGCGAGCGCCCGGTCGCCGCCACGCGAGCGAGCGCCCGCGGGTGATCCACCAGGCACGCGGGCACGCGTCGTCGCCGCGCCGCGGCATGTGCGTTGCACGGTGTCGCCGCCATGCCGACCGAACAAGCTCCGACCTCCCGCCAGCCGACCGGCTGGATCAGCGTGCTGACCGACGCGGTCACGCGGGCCTTCCGCCGCCACCCGGGGCGGACCGGCGTCCCCGCCGTCACGATCAACCGGACCGCCGAGGACGTCTTCCTGATGCTGCGCAAGGTCGAGCGCATCCCGATGCTGTGCGACGCGCTCGAGGCCGTCGACACCCGCGGCCCGACCTTGTCCCACTGGGTGATGAGGTCCCCGACCGGCGGCCGCCGCGAGTGGGACGTCGAGATCACCGGCACCGTGCCGGAGAAGCTGATCGAGTGGCGCGCCACCGCCGGCAAGCGGCACGTCACCGGCGCGGTCACGCTGTCGCGCGCGCCCGCCCGCGAGATGACCGAGGTCCGCGTCGAGATCGACCGCGACGACCAGTCCGACCCCGGCCTGGTCGCGCGCATCTTCGCGGCGCCGTTCATCCTCGAGGCCCTGCGGCGGCTCAAGCAGGTGCTCGAGACCGGCGAGGTCCTCCACTCCGACGCCAGCATCCACGCGCGCCCGCACCCGGCGCAGCCGTCGAACGGAGGCGCGTCGTGAAGGCCACCTGCTGGATGGGCAAGCGCCGCGTCGCCGTCGAGGAGGTCCCGGACCCGAAGCTCATCAACGCGCGCGACGCGATCGTGAAGGTCTCGGCGACGACGATCTGCGGCTCCGACCTCCACCTCTACAGCGGCTTCGTGCCGACGATGCAGAAGGGCGACATCCTCGGCCACGAGTTCATGGGCGAGGTCGTCGAGGTCGGCGACGAGGTCAAGAACCTGGCGCCCGGCGACCGGGTGGTCGTCCCGTTCGCGATCGCCTGCGGCGACTGCGAGTCGTGCCAGCTCGGGCTGACCGCCTGCTGCGAGAACTCGAACCCGAACGCGGCGATCCCCGAGGCGCTGATGGGCCACGCGACCTGCGGCGCCTTCGGCTACTCGCACCTGACCGGCGGGTTCGCCGGCGGCCAGGCCGAGTACGTGCGGGTGCCGTTCGCCGACGTCGGGCCGCTGAAGGTGCCGAGGGCGCTCACCGACGACCAGGTCCTGTTCCTGTCGGACATCTTCCCGACCGGCTACATGGGCGCCGAGTTCTGCGAGATCACGCCGCGCAAGGTCGTCGCCGTCTGGGGCGCGGGGCCGGTCGGCCAGTTCGCCATCGCCAGCGCGCGCCTGCTCGGCGCCGAGAAGGTGATCGCGATCGACCGCCTCCCGTACCGCCTCGAGCTGGCGCGGACCCGGGCCGGCGCGACCGACACCATCAACTTCGACGAGGTCGACGTGCCGGAGGCGCTCGCCGACCTGACCGCCGGCCGCGGGCCGGACGCCTGCATCGACGCGGTCGGCCTCGAGGCGACCGGCCACGGCCTCGGCGCCGCCTACGACGCCCTCAAGCAGTCGGTGAAGCTGACGTTCGACCGGCCGACCGCGCTCCGCCAGGCGATCATGTGCTGCCGGAACGGCGGCGTCGTGTCGATCCTCGGCGTCTATGCCGGCTTCGTCGACAAGTTCCCGCTCGGCTCGCTGATGAACCGCGGCCTGACCATCCGCACCGGCCAGTGCCACGTGCACCGCTACATGAAGCCGCTCCTCCAGCGGATCGAGCACGGCGAGATCGACCCGAGCTTCGTCATCTCGCACCACATGAAGCTGGCCGACGTGGCGCGCGGCTACGACATGTTCATGAACAAGACCGACGACGTCATGAAGATCGTGATGCGGACCAACTAGCCGGCGCCCGCGGCCGCCCCGCCGCCGCGCCTGAGCCCGTGCCCGCGCCCGTGCCCGGTCGCGCCGCTCGGCCCGCGCCCCTCATCACCCGCGGGTGCTCGACCGCGACGGTCCGCGGCGCCCGCAGCCCGCGCGCGGCCAGGAGATCCTCCAGGACCAGCCCGTCGCCGACCGCGGCGCCCTCCGCGTCGTTGTCGAAGTAGACCTCGACCCGCCGGCCCTCGCCGACCCACCGCTCGATCTCGTCGGCCCACCGCTCGAGCGCCGGCCGCTTGTAGCTCGACGCGTACAGCCGCGTGTGCCCGTGCAGCCGCACGTAGACGAGCGGGCCGGTCACCGCCATCCAGAGCGGGAAGGTCGGCGCGTCGCTGATGCAGCTCGCCGCCCCGGCCTCCGCGAGCGCGGCCGCCACCTCGTCGGTGAACCACGATCGGTGGCGCAGCTCCAGCACGTGATCGACCCCCGGCCACGCCCGCAGCTCGGCGAGGAAGTCGCGCAGCTTCGGCAGGTCGGCCGCCGCCCGCGACGGGAGCTGCCACAGCACCGCGCCGAGCTTGTCGGCCAGCGGCGCCGCCTGCGCGCGCAGCCGCGCGATCGACTCGGTGACCCCGCGCAACTGCTTGTAGTGGGTGACGAACCGGTGGCCCTTCAGCGCAAAGCGGAAGCCGGCCGGCGTCTGCTCGTACCAGCGCTGGTAGGTCGCCGGCGCGATCTGCGTGTAGAAGGAGCCGTTGATCTCGACGGAATCGAAGACCTCGGCGACCCGCTGCAGCCACGCGCGCGCCGGGATGCCGCGGTACAGGTGCGCGCGCCAGCTCGGATAGGTCCATCCGCTGACGCCGACCCGCACCGCGCCGGTCATGCGCGCGCCCGTCGGACCAGGGTGAGCGCCTCTGAAGGCCCCACCGTGCCCTTCAGCTCGAAGGTCCGGCCTTCCCGCTCGACGTAGCTGCGGAGGAACCCGCCGAGCTCGACGACCATCGACTCGCCGAGATCCCGGAGCTCGTGCCAGCTCCGGCCGCGCAGGCTCGGCTCGGGGACCACGACCAGCCGGTCGTTGCGGACCTTCTGGCCGCCCGGCTCGTCGCTGGTCTCGACGGTGAACGCCCCGAGCACGCGGCACTCGACCAGGCAGCCGACCGCGAGCGGGCCGTCGGCCAGCACCAGCGCGTCGAGCGGCGCTCCGTCGGCGGTCCTGGTGCCCGGCACGAAGCCGAAGTCGTGAGGAAAGCGCAGCCCGGAGGCCAGCACCTTCGTCACCTTGAACACCTCCAGGTCCGGCTGCCAGGTGTACTTGATGCGGCTGCCCGCCGGGGTCTCGACGACGACGTTGACCACGTCGTCCTTGGCGAACGGTGGGAGAGAAAGGTCTGCCATGGCTGCCTCCGGCTCTCCGCTCACGGCTTCTGCGGCTTGGTCTGCGCGCCCGCCTGTCTCGCCTTCACCGTCTCCGGCAGGATCTCGTTCATCAGGCCCTCGACCTTCGACTTGAAGCCGCCGCCGAGGACCGAGTCCTTGCCGTTCATCATGGCCTCGAAGCCGTTCCTGGCGACCAGCGCCGGGTCGTCCTTCTCGGCCTGGCCGACCTTGGTGTTCTCGAGGTGGGCCCGCTCGAAGAACCGGGTGTCGGTGGCGCCCGGCTGGAGGACGGTGACGGTGACGCCGCTGTCCTTCAGCTCGTCGCGGATCGCCTCGCCGAACGACATCACGAACGCCTTGGTCGCCCCGTAGATCGCCTGGTACGGGTTCGGCGAGGTGCTGACCACCGAGCCGGTGATGAGCACCCGGCCCTGGCCGCGCTGGACCATCGCCGGCAGCACCCGCTTCGCCAGGTGGACCGTGTGGTTGCAGTTGAGCGCGATCATCGACAGCTCCTCCTCGAGATCGGTCTCGAGGAACGGGCCGCCGACGCCGACCCCGGCGTTCAGCAGCAGCGCGTCGACCGGCCGGCCGGTCGCCTGGATCTGGGTCCACAGCGCCTCGACCCCCTCGCGGGTGGACAGATCGGCTTTCACCGCGCGCGCGGACACCTTGCCGGCCAGGCTCCGCGCCGCCTCGCTGATGCCGTCGTCCTCGGCGCAGACGAGCAGGTCGAAGCCGTGCTCGGCGCACTGCTTGGCCAGCTCGTACCCGATGCCGGACGACGCGCCGGTGACGACTGCGAACTTCTGGTTCTGCTGGATTGCCATGACGGTTGCCTCTCGCGCTGATGGCCGGTCGTTGGGCTGGACTCGGGCCTCCGGCTCGCCCGAGTCCCCACGCGAGTGCAGCGTCCGTGCCAGCGCGCGAAGCGTCCGATGGCGATCAGCGCCGGCGTGCGATCGCGATCAGAACGGGCGTCCGTCGGCGCGCGTCCCGGGCGACGCGGGGGCGCTCGACCGCGTCAGGTGACCGACCATCGGGCTGTCCGGATCGCCGTCGATCTCGCGGGTGAGCGACTGGTCGTGGCCGGCCTCCGCGCCCCACCGCAGGTCGGCGAGCACGGTGCCGTCGGCCCGCCGGACCGTCACCGAGTCGCCGTCGTTGTTGAGGAAGAGCCCGTCCGACCCGACCGTCACCACGCCGGTGAGCCGCGGCGCCGCGCCGCCGAACACGACCAGCGCCTTGCCCGGGGCGACCACGGTGCCGGCGGCGAACGTCACCCGCACCTGCGCGCTGTCGGACAGCGTCGCGCCGCCGAGGTCGAGCGGCGCCGCGCCGGTGTTGACCAGCTCGACGAACTCGTCGGCGCGCGACGACCACGAGCCGTCGCCGTTGGCGTCGAAGCCGTCGGGCGGATCGACGAGCGCCTCGTTGACGATCAGCCCGCCGCCCTGCTGCGGTGGCGGCGGCGGCGCCGGCATGCCGGGCGCCTGATCGGCGATGACGCGCACGTCGTCGATCGACCAGCCGAGGCCCTGGTTGCGGTTGCGATCGACCGTGTCGACATCGAAGTGGAGCTGCACCCGATGGCCGGCGAGCCGCGAAAGATCGAGGATGCGCGGCGCGAACGTGCCGGTCCAGCCGCCCGGCTTGTCGACCTCGATCGACACGTCCGGATCGTCGACGTCGACGGCCGAGACGGTCAGCGTGTCGTGGTCGGTGTCGCCCTCGACATCGATGCGCTCGGTCCACGCCAGCACCGGCTTCTTCGCGCCGGCGAGGTCGATCACCGGCGACAGCAGCGTCCCGTGGTTGCGCGCGCCGGTGTCGTAGTTGCCGGTCGCCTCCTGCCCGTACCAGAACGACGCGGCGCCGTGGCCGGCCTGCCGCTTCGTCACGTGCCACAGCCCGCTCGCCTTCCAGTCGCCGAGGCCGTGCTCGGCGCCATCGTCGAAGACCGTCGCCGGCGCCGGCAGCGACGCCAGCGCGACGTTCGACAGCGGCGCGGTGTTGCCGAGCTCGTCCTCCGCGCGCAGGGCGACGTAGACGCGGCCGACCGGCGGCACCGCGATCGTCACCGTCTGGTGCGCGCCCGCCGCCGCCGGCTTCGGCGCGGTCGCCTGCGCCGCCGCCGCGAAGTTCGCCTCGGTGATCGGCGCTGCCGACCAGCGCAGCTCGTAGCGCGCCGCGCTGCCGCGGCCGGCGTCGTCGCCCGGCGCGGTCCAGGTCAGCTCGACCCGCGTCGCCGACACCGCCGACGCCGCGAGATCCGCGATCGCCGCCGGCGGCGCCAGGTCCTGGTCGGCGACGAAGTCGAGCCCGTGCCGCCGCGCGGCCGCGATCAGCGCGTCCCAGTGCGGCGTGTGGTTGCGGAGGTCGCCGTCGTCGTCATCGCGGAGGAAGGCCTCGCGCACCGCGGTCGGGATGTCGGGCGCGTTGGTGACGAACGACGGCAGGAGCAGCTCGCGCGCCAGCTCGTCCCCGGCGGCAGGGCCCAGCTCGTCGATCAGCGCCGCCCGCAGGTGCCAGCCGAAGCCGGACCACGCCTGGCCGAGATCGTGGACATCGTCGGCGCGCCCGCTCGGCGGGAAGATGTAGTCGTTGTCGCAGGTGCGGATGATGCCGCCCTCGTCGAACAGGTCGGGGCCGATCACCGGCTGCTTCGTCACCAGGCAGGCGAGCAGGTCGCCCCAGCCCTCGGACAGGCCGCCGTTGGTGATGCCGCCGAAGGTGTCGTCGACGACGTGGCCGTACTCGTGGGTCGCGATCGTCGTCTCGGCGCTGTTGCGGCAGCCGCCGCCCGACCGGTAGAAGTTCAGCCGCCGCAGCGGCGGCGAGTAGTAGGCGTTGCAGGTGTCCTGCTCGTTGACGATCACGTCGACCGGCCCGCCCAGCTCCTCGGCGGTGACGCCGTTCGCCAGCAGGAACGCGTGCGCGCGCTCGACCGCCTGGTACGCGGTGACGACCGCGAGCGGCCGCTCGCCCGCCGCGCTGCCGACGACGAGGTCGACGTTGGCCGCCGCCCGCGCGCTCGCGCCGACCACCGCGGTCGGATCCGCGCTCTCGACCCGCGCGGCCCGCCCCGCGGCGACCGCGGTGATCGTCGAGCCGGACGCCGCATCGATCGTGTACGTGCCGTCGCGGTCGCTCTCCACCGACGCGCCGCCCGCGTGCACGTCTACCTCCGCCAGCGGCACCTGCCTGGCGGTTCCGTGGCCGCCGGGCGCGCCGCCGGTCGCGACCCAGCCGGTCACGGTCCCGTGCGTCTCGTACAGCCGATCGTCGACGACCTCGACCCGGCCCGCGCGCGGCCCGCCCGCGATCACCAGCCCGCGCGCGTTCGCGCCCTCGACGACGACGTCCCACACCAGCGTCAGCTCGCCGTCGAGCGGCCAGATCTCGAGCGCCGCCGACCGCGCCGGCGCGCCGCCGTCGACGCGCAAGGCATCGCGCGCCGCGCTCACCGCGGCGTCCTCCGCCACCTCCGGCGTGGTGTCGACGGCCGCTCCCTGGAACAGGTGGTAGCTCGAGCCCACCAGCTCGCCGCCGCCGTCGCCGTCGGGGTGGGTGGCCAGGTAGACGTACGCGCCGTGGATCGGCACGCCGTCGATGACCTGGCCGGCGTAGACCGACGTCAGCGGCGCGCCGCCGGCCTCGGTCGTCCGCACCGACGGATCGAGGTCTGCGGCGGTGACGTCGTGGAACGCCGCGCGCAGCGGGACCGCGGTGCGCAGCACCTCGTCCATCGCCACCGCGTCGGCGGCGACGCCGCGGATCGCGTCCGCGTGCAAGGCACCGCCGCGCACCTCGCGCTCGAATCCGCCCGGCGGCCGCGGGCCGCCCTCCGCGCAGCCCGCGAAGGCGGCGCACCCCAGGATCACATGCTTCCAGCTCATGACTCGCTCTCCCTCTCGCGCGTCGTCGCGCGTTTCGTGGGGAGCCGCACAGCAAGGTCCGCGCCACGATCGCGGCCCAGCGCATCCGCGAGGTTGCGCCGCGCGCGCCCGGACAGCGTCCGGATACCGGACGAGGCGCGTCCGAAAACCGGACAAAACCGGACATGGCGCGCGGAGGCGACGGCGCGGGCACCGCACGCTATGCTGCGTCCATCCATGCCGGTCTACCGGCTCGACAAGCGCCTCGCGTTCCCGCCCGTCGACCTCGCCGAGGATGGCCTGCTCGCGGTCGGCGGCGACCTCGCGCCCGAGCGCCTGCTGCTCGGCTACAGCCAGGGGATCTTCCCGTGGTACGGCCCGCGGCTGCCGATCCTCTGGCACTCGCCCGACCCGCGGATGGTGATGACGACCCGCGAGCTGATCGTCAACCGCAGCCTGCGCAAGGCGATCCGCCGCCGGCCGTACGAGCTGCGCATCGACACCGCCTTCGATCAGGTCCTCCACGGCTGCGCCGAGACCCCGCGGCCCGGCCAGGACGGCACCTGGCTCGTGCCGGAGATGATCACCGCCTACCTCGAGCTGCACCGGCTCGGCTTCGCGCACTCGTTCGAGGCCTGGTCCGGCGACGTGCTGGCGGGCGGCCTGTACGGCGTCTCGCTCGGCCACGTCTTCTTCGGCGAGTCGATGTTCGCGCGCGCGCCCGACGCGTCGAAGATCGCGTTCGCGGCGTCGATCGCGCAGCTCGACGCCTGGGAGATCTCGCTCGTCGACTGCCAGGTTCACACGGACCACCTCGAGCGGTTCGGCGCGCACGAGATCACGCGCCACGAGTTCATCGATCGGCTGCGGGTCGCGCTCGATCACCCGACCCGCCGCGGCCGCTGGCACTTCGAGCTCGACCTCGAGGCCTGGGCCGCGCGCGGCGGCGCCTGGCCGGACGCCGTCCCCGAAGCGCCCGGAGCCGCAGGTCATGAATGAGCGTGCATTGCCCCCGAGGCGCCCGCGCCACGGGCGTGGACGTGGAGTCACGCAGCGCGCGCCGGTCTAACCGTTCGCTGGCCTTTCGTGTCGGAGACTTGGCAGATCGGCACGTCCGCTGCACAGTCCACGGCGACAACCCGGGCGCCCGCCCCGGAGGGAGCTTGCATGTCCATCACTTCACTTCGCTCGCTGACCAAGCTGGTGCTCCTGGCCGCGCTCGCCGGCTCGGCGGGCGCGTGCACGATCACCGCCCACGGCCGCGTCCGCGGTCCCGGCATCGTCTTCTACGACGATCCGCCGCCGCCGCCGCCGACCCGCACCGTCGTCGAGGTCCGCCCCGGCTACTTCTGGGTCGAGGGCCACCAGAACTGGGACGGCAACCGCTGGGTCTGGCACGAGGGCCACTACGAGCGCCAGCGCGAGGGCTACGACTGGACGCCCGGTCGCTACGAGCAGCGCGGCCGCGGCCGCGTGTGGGTCGAGGGCACCTGGCGCGCGAACGGCCGCGGCCGCGAGCGCGTGCAGGTCCGCGACCACCGCAACGGGCACTGACCGCGGCGGCGGCCGCGGGCGGCGCGGCGCCGTCCTCCGTGCGACACTGCGCGGGTGACGACGCCGCTCGTGATCCTCGGTTGTGGCTACATCGGCTCGCGCCTCGCGCGCGCCGCGCTCGCGCAGGGCCGCCAGGTCCGCGTCTGCGCGCGCTCGACGGGGCGGCTGGCTCCGCTCGGGGCGCTCGGCGCCGAGATCAAGTACCTCGACGTCGCGATCCCCAAGCAGCTCGGCCCCGCGCTGCAGAGCATGCGCGGCGGCACGCTCGTCTACTCGATCCCGCCGATCGCGTCGTTGCCGCCGCGCGAAGCGGTGCGCAAGGCGCTGCAGGCCGCCGCCGGCGCCGGCCTCGAGCGGTTCGTCCACTTCAGCTCGTCGGGGCTGTACGGCGACTCGCCCGACGACGACACCTGGATCGACGACGACACGCCGGTCGACCTCGCCGACCAGCCGATGCAGGGCGTGCTCACCGACGAGGACGCGGTCGACACCAGCACGTTCGACCGGCCGCTGACGACGATCCTGCGGCTGGCGCCGGTCTACGGCCCCGGCCGCGGCGTCCGCGCGCGCCTGCGCAAGGGCGACTACCGGCTGCTCGACGAGGGCCAGCACGCGATCTCGCGCATCCACGTCGACGACGTGGTCGGCGCCGTCTTCGCCGCGGAGGAGCGCGCGCCGCACCGGAGCCGCTACCTGCTCGCCGACGACCAGCCGACGACGCAGCTCGAGTACGCGACCTGGCTGTGCGAGCGGATGGGGCTGCCGCTGCCGCCGACGCGGCCGGCGCTCGCGCCCGGCAAGGCCCGCGTCGCGCACCGCAACCGGCGCATCCGCAACGCGCGCATCAAGGCCGAGCTCGGCCTCGTCCTGCGCTACCCGACCTTCCGCGAGGGCGAGGCCGCGATCGAGGCCGAGGAGGCCGCCGCCTCCGCCTGACGCGCCACGCCCGATCCGCGCAGCAGCGGAAGCCGGTCGCGTGGCGAGCGCTCGCGCGAGCGAACGATGACGCCGTCGCGGGTTCGCGCGTCGCGCAGGGCGGATCTCGCTACGGATGATCCGCGCAGCAGCGAAAGCCGGTCGAGTCGTCCCCCAGCGAGCGCTCGCGCGAGCGAACGATGACGCCGGGACGTCCGGGGTCTCGCAGGTCGTGCGGGGTCTGCCTGGAGCTACGGGTGATCCGCGCAGCAGCGGAAGCCGGTGGAGTAATCCCAGTGGCTCACGTCGTGCGCGGTGGTCACGTAGAGGCAGCCGTCGCCGTTGATGCGCGTGTCGACGAAGAAGCCGCCGCGGAACGTCCCCGCCGGATCCGCCGTCCACTCGTGCAGGTTGCCCATCAGGTCGTAGATGCCGTCGGCCGACGTGCAGCCCGCGTGGGCGCCGGTGCGCGCCAGCCCGTCGGGGAGCTGGTCGAGGCACGGGTGGCCGATCATCGAGAAGACCGACGCGTCGCTCGACTGGAAGTACTGCACCGCCGGGTGGCAGGCGCGCGCGTCGTTGCAGACGCCCGGCTCGCGCGTGTCGCCGTACGGGTAGGTCGTGTTCGCGGCGCCGCGGCAGGCGCGCAGCCACTCGGCGTCGGTACACAGCCGCTTGCCGGCGCGCGCGCACGCCGCCCCCGCGTGGACCTGATCGATGTAGCCCTGCGGGACGATCCCCGGCGCGCTCACCGCGATCACGCTCGCGGTGCCCGGGTTCTCGTACGGCGACCAGCCGCGGCGCGCGCCGCCGCCGTCGTCGACGACGAGCGCCGCCTCCCACCGATCGATGCAGAAGCCGGCCACCGGCGCCATCCCGGGCGGACAGCCGCCGACGCCCGGCGGCTCGGTCGGGACGCCGTCGACGTCGGCGAAGTCGCCCGCGGCGCACTCCGGGATCGGGTTCGTCAGGCAGGCGCCGCTCGTCGGCAGCGTGATCGACAGCGTGTACGCGCCGGGCGCGGGCCCGCTCGCGCCGGCGTAGGTGTCGACCGCGAGCCACCACGAGCCGGCGGCGAGGTCGGCCACCATGGCGCGGTCGTCGCGCGTCACGCAGCCGGCGGCGGTCGCGCCGGCGGCCGGCGCGCGGACGAGCTGGAGGTCGACGTCGGCGCCCGGCGTGGTCGCCGTCAGGTCGAACGCGACGATCGCCGGGGCGGCGAGGTCGAGCCGGTAGACGATCTCGGCGCCACGCTCGTCGGTGGCCGGCGCGCAGTCGTAGCGCTCCGCGCGCAGCTCGTGCGACGTGCGGGTGTCGCCGCTCGTCGAGAACGGCAGCGCGCCGACGACGATCGGCGCCTCCCAGGTGCCCTCGCCGGCGGCGGGCGCGTCGAGCGAGCCGGAAGCGTCGCCCGGCCCGTCGGCGACCGCCGCGTCGGTGCCGTCCCCGGCCCCGGCGTCCCCGCCGCACGCCGCCGCGGCGAGCGCCGCCGTGACCGCGGCGATCAGCGCGCCGCTGCCGGCGAGCCCGCGTCGCCTCGATCGTCGACTCGTCGGCCGTGCGCCCACTCGCCGACGGTACCACCGCGCGCCCGCCGTCCGGCAGGCACGTCGCGCACCGTCCTCGCCCGCGCACGGTCACGCGGATCGATCGACGCGATCCACGCCAGCCAGGCGTGGCGCGGTCGCGAGCGCGTCGTGCTCACAGGCGGCCGGAGATGAGCAGGATCAAGAGGATGATCCCGACGAGCGCCGCCGGCGACAGGCCTGCCGCGCCCCAGCGACCGTAACCACCGGCGCCGCCGGCCAGGAATGCGATGAGCAGTACGACGAGGATGATGGTCAGCATGTTCAGGGCTGGTGCAAGCGGGGTGCCTGGGTCGCGTCCTCGTCGGTGCCGGGCCGCTCTCGGGCCGCGCCGCCAAGGGCGCGTCACCAACGCCCGAGCGTGGCCCGGACGCGCCTCACTTGTGCCGCATGCTGGCGAGCAGGTTCGACAGATCGTCGGCGTGCTCCTCCTCGGTGCCGAGGATGCCCTCGATCATCCGCCGCGACGTCGGATCGCCGTCGCCGAGCCAGCGCACGATCTCCGAGTAGGTCTCGATCGCGATGCGCTCGGCGATCAGGTCCTCCTTGATCATGTCCTCGAGGTCGGTGCCCTCGCGGTACTCGGCGTGGCTGCGCGTGGCCAGCCCGTCGGGGTTGTAGTTCGGCCGGCCGCCGAGCTCGGTGATGCGCTTCGCCACCAGGTCGGCGTGGCCCTCCTCCTCCTTGGCGTGCTCGAGGAACTCGTCGGCCACCGGCCCGGCGTGGATGCCGGACGCCATGTAGTAGTGGTGCTTGTAGCGGAGCGTGCAGACGATCTCGGTCGCGAGCACCTCCTGCAGGACGTCGATCACCTTCTGGCGGTCAGCCTTGTACGCGTCGGTGACCGCGCCGTCCTGGATGTTGGCCCGGGCACGCTTGCGGATCGCTTCGAGGTCGGTCTTGAGCGGGTTCATGGCCAGCGCGATCGCAAGAACCGGGCCTCTCGCTCAGCCGCGGAAATGCAGCGCGCCCGGTGTGCCGGCGCGCGCGGTGTGGCGCGCTTGCGTGGTGGTGCGCGCGCTCCGGCCTCGCCTCGCCGCGCGGCGCCGCCCGCGCGGTAGCTTTCGAACATGAAGACGCGCGTCGAGACCGACAGCCTGGGGGCGATCGAGGTGCCGGCCGACCGGTACTGGGGCGCGCAGACGCAGCGCGCGCTCGAGCACTTCCGCATCGGCGGCCAGCGGTTCGCGCCGGCGGTGATCCGCGCGCTCGGCGTCGTCAAGCAGGCGGCGGCGATCGCGAACCGCAAGCTCGGCCGCCTCGACGCCGACAAGGCCGGCCTGATCGCGCGCGCCGCCGAGGAGGTCGCCGCCGGCGAGCTCGACGATCACTTCCCGCTGCTCGTCTGGCAGAGCGGCAGCGGCACCCAGTCGAACATGAACGCCAACGAGGTCATCGCCAACCGCGCGATCGAGCTGGCGGGCGGCGTCCTCGGCTCGAAGCAGCCGATCCACCCGAACGACGACGTCAACCGGTCGCAGTCGTCGAACGACGTCTTCCCGACGGTGATGCACCTGGCGGCGGTGCGCGAGCTGACCGGCGCGCTGGTCCCGGCCCTGCGCGCGCTGCGCGGCGCGATCGCCGGCAAGGCGGCGGCGTTCGCGGACCTGGTCAAGATCGGCCGCACCCACCTGATGGACGCGGTGCCGCTCACGCTCGGCCAGGAGCTCGGCGGGTACGCGGCGCAGCTCGCCTTCTGCGAGGCGCGAGTCGGCGAGGCGGTCGCGTCGCTGTCGGAGCTCGCGCTCGGCGGCAGCGCGGTCGGCACCGGGCTCAACACCCACCCGCGGTGGGCGGAGACGGTCGCCGCCGAGCTCGCGGCGATCACCGGCCATCCGTTCACCAGCGCGCCCGACAAGTTCATGGCGCTCGCCGGCCACGACGCGATCGTCCACGCCAGCGCGGCCTTGCGCGGCCTCGCGGTGGTCTGCTTCAAGATCGCCGCCGACATCCGCCTGCTCGCGAGCGGCCCGCGCTGCGGCCTCGGCGAGCTGGTCCTGCCGGCCAACGAGCCGGGGTCGTCGATCATGCCCGGCAAGGTCAACCCGACGCAGTGCGAGATGATGACGATGGTGGCGGCGCAGGTGATGGGCCACGACGCGACGATCGGCTTCGCCGGCAGCCAGGGCCAGCTCGAGCTGAACGTCTTCAAGCCGGTCCTGATCCACAACCTCCTGCAGGCGACCGGGCTCCTCGCCGACGCGATGACCAGCTTCCGCGTCCACTGCATCGACGGCCTCGAGGCCGACCGCGCGCGCATCGCGGCGCTGGTCGACAGCTCGCTCATGCTGGTCACCGCGCTCGCGACCGTGATCGGCTACGACCGCGCGGCCAAGGTCGCGCAGCACGCGCACACCCGCGGCCTCACGCTGCGCGCCGCCGCGCTCGACCTCGGCGCCGTCACCGCCGAGCAGTTCGACGCCCACGTCCGCCCCGCCGCCATGACCCACCCCGACCCGGCCTGATCCGCCTCGGCCAGAGCGCCACGACGCCCGCCGGGTCTGGCCCCTCTCGACGGTGGACGCCCGGCCCGGCTACGTCGCCGGGCAGCGAGCGCGCCGGGACGATCCTCCCCGGTGGTCAGCTCGGCGGGAGCTGGCCGATGAGCTGGCGGCAGCGGGTGATGAAGGCGGGGGCGTCGAGGTCGAGCTGGCCGGTGTACGGCGGGCCGTCGTCGTGCGTGATGTGGCGGCCGTTCGCCCACTCGCAGAGGAAGGTCTGCGGCGAGCCGTCGAACGGCGACGGGCTGCCCTTCTCCCACAGGATGTAGCGGTGGGTGTGCGGCGCGCTCATCGGCGACGCGACCAGCGCGACGTACGCCTCGGTCGACTCGCGCGGCGCCGGCAGCGTGATGAGGCCGAGGCGCCAGCCGTCCTTCGCCTCGTAGAGGAAGAGCGGCGCGAAGCGGAAGCCGGCCTCGGCCCAGACCTTGGCGAAGAAGTCGGTGTCGCGGGCGGCGATCGCGTCGAGCGCGCGCTGGGCGCCGACCTCGTGCAGGTAGTCGCGCAGGAGGAAGTGGACCGCCAGGTAGCGGCGCTATGCCATGCGGCGATTCTGCCACCGTCGACGGATCGATCGCGAGAGGGGG
>DASZXE010000651.1:0-10192 GCA_035546475.1 Kofleriaceae bacterium | reverse complement strand
GCCGCCTCGCACGCCGCCGCCGCCGCACGCCGCCGCCCGCCGCCGCCGCGCGCGTCGCTACCTGCGGTGGCGCGTCAACGCCTTCGCCTCGAGGAGCTGCGAGTAGGAGTCCCACTCGCGGCGCTCGGCGTCGGTCGCCTTCCACAGGGTGAAGTGGCACGTGTGCGCGCCCGACGGGATCGTCGTGTCGAAGCGGACCTGCCAGCCGGCCGACAGCGCGACCTCGCGCGCGGCCTCGACCATCCCGCGCACGAAGTAGCGCTGGATGCGGCAGTCGAACGCCTTGTAGTGGTCCTGGTGCGGACACCAGAGGATGTCGAAGGTCACCTTGCCGTCGTCGTCGATGCGCGGGTCCTCGAGCGACGCGTACGCGATCCGGTTGATCACCGTCGCGTAGAACGAGAAGAACTCCGCCTCCGTCATCTCCGGCGGCACCTCGACCCCGGCGAGGATCTGTCGCCCGACGTCGAGGCCGATCGCCGCCACCGCGTCGCCGACCAGTTGCTGGCCCTCGGCGCCGAACTTCGCCTCCGCCGCCTCCAGCACGCCCACCAGCGCCATCGCCTGCATCGTCCCCCACTGCCACAAGGTCGCCGGATCGAAGTCGGTCTTGCCCAGCACCTCCTCGCGCAACCGCGTCAGGCCCTTCGCGTACGGCTGGTTGAACCGGAACTCGCTCCAGCGCGGCTCCGGCCGGTGCTCCCAGTGCTTCGTCATCCCGCCTGCGTACCACGCCGGCCGCCCGCTCGATGGACCTCGACGAGGACCGCGTTCACCGCGGCCTGCGCGCCGCCCGCACGACCTCCTCGAGCAGCCCTCGCCGCGGCGCGTACCACAGCATCCCGAGCAGCCCGGCCGCGCCGAACCCGGCGTAGTAGCGCGGCTCGCGGTAGACGAACGCCGCCACCAGCCCGAGGATGGCGACCGACTCGCACAGCGCCCACGTCAGGATCGACACCGAGCGCAGCCGGCCGATCGCCACGTTCACCGGATCGTCGCCGCCGACGTCCACCTCCAGGTCCACCGGATCGGAGAACGGGTCGCGCGCCGGCATCAGCTTGCGGCGCAGGAGCGGCACCACCACCAGCAACTCGACCGCCCCCACCGCGCCCAGCACCGACAGCAGCAGCTTCGGGTCGAGGTCGCTGACCTGCCCCTTGCCCTGCGTCGCCGCCACCGCGACGACCGCGTACACGACGAGCGACGCCGTCAGCGCCGCATGGAGGATCCGGAACTGCGTCCACGCCTGCGAGAGCCGCACCCGCGGATCCTACGCCACCGCGCCCGCCGTCAGAGCAGCAGAAGCGTGTGCTCGCGCTCGACAGGTCCGAGCGGTCGAGCCTCGACGCTCGACGAGCGAGCGCACGCTCACGCCGTCAGGGGACCAGCGCGTCGGGCGGCGGGACCGCGGCCGCGAGCGGCAGCCCGTGCGCCGCCGGCATGAGGTCCTCCGGCTCGGCGATCTCCGACTCGCCGCGGTCGAGCTTGCGGAGCCGCAGCGCCCACGACGCCAGCCGCCCGGCCCGCGAACCCAGGCTGTCGAACAGCGAGTAGAAGACCGGGATCGCGAACAGCGTCAGCACCAGCGACAGCGTCTGGCCGCCGACGACGATGCCGGCCATCGCCTTCGAGAAGCCGGCGCCGATCCCCTGGCTCGCCACCAGCGGGATCATGCCGGCGACGAACGCGAGCGTCGTCATCAGGATCGGCCGCAGGCGGTCGCGCGACGCGTCGAGGATCGCCAGGTCGCGCGGCACCCCGCGCGCCCGCAACTGGTTCGCGTGATCGATCTGGAGGATCGCGTTCTTCTTCACCACGCCGAACAGCACCAGCAGGCCGAGCATCGAGAAGATGTTGAGCTGGTTGTGCAGGAGCACGAGCGACAGCAGCGCGAACGGCAGCATCAGCGGCAGGGCCAGCATGATGACGAACGGGTGCAGCCACGACTCGAACTGCGCCGCCAGCACCAGGTACATGAAGATGAACGACATCAGGAACGCGAACGCGAACGCCTTGCCGGTGCGCGCCATCTCCTTCGTGCGGCCGAACGGCCCGAACTCGTAGCCGGGCGGCAGGTGCTGGTCCTCGAGCGCCTTCTGCATCGCCGCGCTGATCGCGCCCTCGGCGAAGCCGGGCGCGACGTTGCAGGTGATCGTGATGCTGCGGCTGCGGTTCGTGCGCGTGATCTGCGACGGACCGTGGCTGTCGTCGGTGCGGACGAGATCGCTGAGCGGCACCTGGCCGGCGACCGCCGACGGCACCGTGATGAGCCCGAGCAAGGACGCGTCGTAGCGGAACCGCGGGTTCGCCCGCAGGAAGACCACGTACTGCTCGCCCATCTCCTCGTACGTCGACGTCTCGACGCCGCCCATCAAGAGCGCGAGCGTGCCGGTCACGTTCGCCGGATCGACGCCGAGCGCCGCCGCGCGATCGAGGTCCGGCCGCACCGTCGACTCGGGCAGCTCCTCGGGGATGCTGGCGTCGAGGTCGACGACGCCGGGCACCTTCGCCATCGCCTCCTTCACCCGCTTGCCGTAGAGCGTCAGTCGATCGAGGTCCGGCCCTGTCAGCAGGTACTGGATCGTCGAGTTCTGCTGGCCATTGCCGGCATTGAAGTCATTGACGAGCTGCGCCGCCGCCCGCGTGCCCTCGGGCAGGTCGACCAGCACCGTCTTGCGGACGTCCTCCATGACCTCGTTCTGCGTGCGCTTGCGGTCGATCGGGTCCTTGAGGCGCACGTAGATGCTGGCCACGTTCGGCGTCTTCTGGTCGGTGTCGGCGACGGTGACCAGCGTGTGGATGACCTCGGGGATCTTGCGCGTGTTGCGGGCGAGCCGCTGCGCCAGCACGCTCGTCTGGTCGAGGCTCGTGCCCTCCTTCGTGCGGATGAAGATCTCGAAGTGCGCCTCGTCGCTCTCGGGCAGGAAGCCGAAGCCGGCCTTCTTGCCGAGCATCGGCACCGTCATCAGCGCGGCGACCGACGCGACCACGACGAGCCAGCGGTGGCGCAGCGCGAAGCCGAGCACGCGCCGGTAGCCGCGCTCGATCGGCCGGTACGCCGCGTCGACCACGCGCTCGAGCACCGTGCGCCGCTTCTCCTCGCCGGGCGCGGTCGGCAGCGGCAGGAGCCGCGCCGCCATCATCGGCGTGATCGTGAAGGCGACGATGAGCGACACCGCGATCGCGAACGCCATCGTCAGGCCGAAGCTCAGGAGAAAGCGGCCGACGATGCCGCCCATGAAGGCGACCGGCAGGAAGACCGCCATCAGCGACAGGGTGGTCGCCAGCACCGCCGAGCCGATCTCCTTGGTCGCCCGGATCGCCGCCGGGAACGGCTTCTCGCCGTGCTCGTCGATGTGGCGGTAGATGTTCTCGAGCACGACGATGGCGTCGTCGATGACGATGCCGACCGCCAGCGCGAGCGCGAGCAGCGTCATGTTGTTGATCGTGAAGCCCGCCACCTTCATCAGCGCGAAGGTGCCGATGATCGAGATCGGGATCGACACCGCCGCGATCACCGTCGACCGCAGGCTGCCGAGGAAGACCAGCACCACGACCGCCGCCAGGATCGCGCCGAGGATCAGGTGATGGGTGACGTCGTCGGCGGCGGTGCGGATGACCTCGCTGTTGTCGCGGACGACGTCGAGGGTGACGCCCGCCGGCAGGCTCGCCGCGATCTCCTTCACCTTCGCCTTCGCCTGGTCGACGACCTCGACGGTGTTCGAGCCGCTCTGCTTGCGGATCGCGAGCACGATCGCCGGGGTGTCGTCGCGGATCGCCGCCGAGTCGAGGTCGGCGACGGTGTCCTTGATGTCGGCGACGTCGCTGACGCGGATCGGGTGGTCGCCCTGCTGGCGGACGACGAGGTCGCCGAGCTGGTCGGGCGCGGTCGCCTTCGACTCGACGCGCATCGTCGCGTTGTCGGGGCCGCGCTCGAGGCGGCCGCCGGGGACGCTGACGTTCGACACCGCGATCGCGCGCTGCACCTCGAGCGCCGACACGCCGGCGGCGCGCAGCCGGATCGGATCGATCGACACCTCGATGCGGCGCTTCTGGCCGCCGACGATGCGCACCTGGCCGACGCCGGGCACCGTCTCCAGCCGCGCCTTGACCTTGTCCTCGGCGAGCTGGGTGAGCTGCGCGGTCGGCAGGTCGCCCTTGACCGACAGCATCAGCACCGGCGCCGCGTCCGGGTCGGCCTTCTGGATGAGCGGCGGCCGCAGGGTCTGCGGCAGATCACGCAAGGCGCCGAGCCGGTCGCGGATCTCCTGCGCCGCGACCTCCGGATCCTTCTCGAGATCGAACTGCGCGAAGATGAGGACCGCGCCCTCCGACGAGATCGACGACAGGGTGTCGATGCCGGAGACGGTGTTGATCGCCTCCTCGAACGGCTTGGCGACGTCGGTCTCGACGGCGGTCGGCGACGCGCCCGGGTAGATCGCCGTGACGGAGATCATCGGGAAGTCGACCTTGGGGAACTTGTCGACGCCGAGGCCGCGGTAGCTGACCAGGCCGACGACGACGATCGTCAGCATCATCACGGTGGCGAGCACCGGACGGCGGACGGAGAGCTTGCTGAGCCATTGCATGGTGGGGCTCCTCGGTGACGAGCCTTGCGGCTACTGGACCCGCACGCCGTCGGTGACGCGCTCGGTGATGGTGGCGGCGACCTTGTCGCCCGGGACGGCGCCGCGCAGCAGCGCGACCTTGCCGTCGGCCAGCTCGGGCCCGAGCTGGACCACCCGCTCCTCGAGGTGGCCCTTGACGACGACGAACAGCCGCCAGGTCGAGCCGCGCTGGACGAGCGCCGTCTTCGGCACCACCGCCATCGGCGTGGCGCCGAGCGTGAGGTGCGCCTCGGTGAACATGCCCGGCCGCAGCGACGAGCCGGGGGCGAGCTCGGCCTCGACGGTGAGCGCGCGGTTCTGGCGGCCGATCTCGGCGCCGATGCGGGTCACCTTGGCCGGGAACTTCTGGTCAGGGTAGGCGATCGCGCTGACCTCGACGGCCTGGCCGAGCGCGACGCGCGGCACCCACCGCTCGGGGACGCTGAGCTCGACCTTGAGCGGATCGTCGTCGACGAGCGACACCAGCCGCACGCCGGGGCCGACCCACTCGCCGGGCGACACGAACTTGTCGGCGATGATGCCGGCGAACGGCGCCCGCACGACGCCGTCGGCGATCGACTTCGAGACGAGGTCGAGCTGGGCCTTGGTCGCCGCCACCGTCTGCTCGGCGGCGGTGCACGACGTCTGCTCGTGCTCGTACTGCGACTGCGTGATGGCGCCCTTGTCGAGCAGCGCCTGCGACCGCTTGCACTCGTCCTGCGCCATCTGCTGCTGCGCCTTGGCGGCGGCGAGCTGGGCGCGGACGCTCTGCGCCGACAGCGCGGCCGACTGCGCGTCGAGGGCGACCAGCGGCTCGCCGAACTTCACCTTGGCGCCGCGGTCGACGTAGACGCGCACGACCTTGCCGGGGACGCTGGCGGCGACGTCCGACTCCTGGTCGGCGGCCACCGTGCCGGTGAGGGTGAGCAGGTCGGGCGCCGGCTTCTGCTCGACGGTCGCGAGCGGGATCTCGACGACCGGATCGGCGGGAGCCGCGGCGTCGTCGGCGGACGAGCGGGAGCCGCACCCGGCGACGCCGGCGACGCCGGCGGCCGACGCAAGGACGAGCGCGGCGAGGATGGAACGGTTCGACAGGGAGGCGAGCGTGCGGGACATGGGACCTCGGGACGGTCGTGAGGTTCGCGGGTGGTCGGACGAGAGCGCGGGCGGCAGGTGGATCGGATGCACGATCGGTGTCCGCCGGATCAAGGAAGATCGAGGCCGGCCGCGTGTCGCAGCCGCACCCACGCGATCCGGCGGTCGATCAGCGCGTCGATGGCGGCGAAGCGGGCCTGGGTCAGCGCGGTCGCCGCGTCGACCAGCTCGATCGCGGTGGCGCGCTCGTTGGCGAGCAGCTCCTGGCGGACCCGGTAGCCCTCCTCGGCGGAGGCCAGGCCCTGCGCGGTCGACTCGGCGGTGCGGTCGGCGAGCTCGAGCGACGAGCGCGCGCTCTCGATCTCGGTGCGGATGCCGAGCGCGAGCGCGTGCTGGTCGGCGGCGAGCGCGTGTACCTGCGCGCGCGCCTGCTCGACCTCGGGGTCGACGGACAGGTAGTTGTTGAGCGACCAGGTGACGCGCACGCCGGCCGCCCAGGTGAGCTTGAAGTCGTCCTGCTGCGGGAAGACGCGCTGGTTCGGGTTGTCGTAGACGACCTGGCCGAACAGGTCGACGTGCGGCAGCGCGCCGACCTTGCTGCCGGCGAGCGCCCGCTCGACCGCGCTCGAGGCGGCGGTGATCGCCTTGGCCTCGAGCCGCCGGCCGCGCGCGTCGGTGACGAGCTGATCGGTCGCGGGGAGCGGCGGCACCTCGACGGCGCTGCGGACGTCCTCGCCGATCGTGAGCTTCTCGTCGTCGGGGGCGCCGATCGCGAGGCGGAGCTGCAGCTCGCGGATCGTGACCAGCTCGCGGATGCGGGCGAGGCCGAGCTCGGCGTCGGCCTGCTGGGCCTGGATGCGCAGCAGGTCGCTGACGGCGGCGCGCTTGACGTCGACGAGCGCCTGGACCTGGCCGACGTTCGCCTTCACCTGATCGACGAGCTGCGTGGTCACCGCCACCTGGAGCTGCGCGCGGATCCACTCGTAGAAGGTGACCTCGGCGTCGGCGGCGGCCGACAGGCGGGCCGCGCGCGCGCCGAGCTCCGACGCGACCACGCCGTCCTGCGCCGAGTCGCGCGCGGTCGGCAGGCGGATGAAGAGATCGGTCAGCGGCAGCGAGACGTCGCCGCCGAGGTGCCACGAGTTGAAGAAGAGCGGGATCGAGACGCCCGGCGCGAGCTGCGGCGCATCGAGCTCGGAGAGGCGGGTGTAGCTTGCGCCCACCGTCACGAGCGGCATGATCGCGCGCTGGATCTCGCGGACCTTCTCGCGGGCCTGGACCGTCTCGGCGTCCTTGCGCTCGCCGGCGGTCGACGCCCGGGCGGCGCGCTCGGCGACCGCCTCGGCGGTCAGGCCGCCCGGCTGGGCGAGCAGGCGGTCGAGCGCCTCGTCGAAGGCGGCGGTCGGCGGGGTGGCGGGCTGGCCGGGCTGGCCGGGCGCCGGGGGGATCGGCGGCGGCAGGGCCGGGGCCGGGCTCGAAGGCGCGGGCGGGGGCGCCGGGGTCTGCGCCATCGCCGGGCGGACGACGCAGCAGGCGGCCAGGACGGCCGCCGCGGAGGACAGGCGAAGCATGCCGGCCCTCCGAGCATCCGCCGTGCCATCCGCCACCCTCGCAACCCGCCGAGTCGGCCGGGAATCCGCGCGTCTCCGACCGGCGGCTGTCGGGAATCCTTACAGACGTCCGGCCGGACGACGGCGGTTCCCTTTACGGCCGCGACGCCCGGGACCGGTAGGATGGAGGCGTGTCGTCGCACCCGGAGCCGGCAGAGCCGATCGACGCGAGCCCGCCCGCTGGCCCGCCGTTCGCAGGAAGGCCGTCCGTGCTGCGCGGCACACGCGATCAGCTCTTCATCGCCTCCGGGCGCGCCAACGTGGCGACCGCGGCGCTGTACGGGCTGATCGCGAGCGCGATGTCGACCGCGGTGTACGCCCACGCGCACTACCCGACCTGGCGCATCGTGGTGCCGCTCGCGCTGTTCGCCACGATGCTGGGCGCGCAGCTCCTCACGCTCCACCGGATCGAGCGCAACCCGATCTGCGTGCAGGGCGCCGTCGCGCGGCTCCACATGTTCGCGCAGCTCTATCTGGTCGGCGTGGTGACGGCGACCGGCGGCCTGCACAGCCCGGCCCTGCCGGCGGTCGGCGCGTCGATCGCGATGCCGGCGGTCTTCTTCGGCCGGCAGACGGTGTCGCGCGTGCTGATGTGCACGCAGCTCCTGCTCTTCCTCGGCATGGCGCTCCTGCCGCGCGCGTGGCTCGGCCCCGCCCTGCCCCACGGCCACCACGCGGCGGTCGCCGTCATCGTCTTCGCGTGGACGGTGCTGATGATCCACGCGCTGGTGTCGCGGCTGCAGGACGCCAACGACGCGGCGACCGCCGCCGTCGACGAGCTGCGCGACGAGCAGGTGGCGGCGAGCGCCGAGCAGCTCTGCCGGCTGCAGTCGGTCGGCGCCAAGGTGGCGCACGAGCTGAAGAACCCGCTGGCGTCGATCAAGGGGCTGGTGCAGCTCGTCGCCCGCTCGCCCGAGCACGGCCGCAACCGCGAGCGGCTCGAGGTGGTGCAGGCCGAGGTCGCGCGCATGGAGGAGATCCTCGCCGACTACCTGTCGTTCTCGCGGCCGCTCGAGGACCTGCACCCGCAGCGGATCGACCTCGCCGACGTCGCCGCCGACGCCGCCGCGGTGGTCGCGGGCCGCATCGAGCACGGCGGCCTGACCTTGCGGCTCGAGGGGCGGCGCGCGCCGATCGAGGGCGACGCGCGGCGGCTGAAGGAGGCGCTGCTCAACCTGCTCGCCAACGCGATCGAGGCGACGCCGTCCGGCGGCTCGATCATCGTCGCCAGCGAGCCGCGCGACGGCGGCGGCGCGCGGCTGGTGATCCGCGACTCGGGGCGCGGCATCGCGCGCGCCGACCTCGACCGGCTGGGGACGTCGTTCTTCACGACGCGCGACGGCGGCACCGGCCTCGGCGTCGTGCTGGCGCAGACGGCGATCGCGCAGCACGGCGGCACGCTGCGCTACGCGAGCGAGGTGGGCAAGGGCACGACGGTGACGATCGAGCTGCCCGCGCGGCCGCCCGCCGCCGCGGCTGCCACCGCCGACGGCGCCGCCGGGGCCCCGCTCGAACCGGCCGCGTGACGGATCGGTTCGCGTCCCCGCGGGCTGCGATCGCCGCGCTTCCGCCGCCGCGGACGCGCGTCCCGATCGACCGCGAACGGCCGGTCTCGCTCGACGAGCCGGTGAGCATGTAGTACCGCTAGGCCGCGATGGCCGACGTCCTCCTGGTCGACGACGAGCCCGGCGTGCTGTTCACGCTGACCGAGGTCCTGCGCGAGCGCGGCTGGTCGGTGGCGACCGCGCGGTCGGGCAACCAGGCGCTGCTCCTCGTCGACGACGTCAGCGTGGTGGTGACCGACCTGCAGATGCCGGGGATGAGCGGCCTCGAGCTCATCACGGCGATCAACGCCCGCGATCCGGCGCTGCCGGTGATCCTGCTGACCGCGCACGGCTCGGAGAAGATCGCCGTGTCGGCGGTGAAGGCGGGCGCCTACGACTACCTGACCAAGCCGTTCGACATCGACGAGGTGTCGATCGTCATCGAGCGGGCGCTCGAGGCGCGGCGGCTGCGGGTCGCCAACCGCCAGCTCACCGTCGAGCGCGCGCTCGGCAAGCGCATCATTGCCGGCACCCCGTCGATGCGGCGCCTGCTCGACGCGACGACCCGCGTCGCCGCGCGCGACGTGACCGTGCTCGTCCGCGGCGAGACCGGCACCGGCAAGGAGCTGGTCGCCGCGCTCCTGCACGCGCAGTCGCCGCGGGCCGGCAAGCCGCTCGTGCGCTTCAACTGCGCGGCGATCCCGACCGAGCTGGCGGAGGCGGAGCTGTTCGGCCACGCGCGCGGCGCCTTCACCGGCGCGACCTCGGCCCGCAGCGGCTTCTTCGCCGAGGCGCACGGCGGCACGCTGGTGCTCGACGAGGTCGCCGAGCTGCCGCTGCAGGTGCAGGCGAAGCTCCTGCGCGCGCTGCAGGAGGGCGAGATCCAGCCGGTCGGCAGCGGGCGGGTCGAGAAGGTCGACGTGCGGGTCGTCGCCGCGACGCACCGCGACCTCCTGGCCGAGGTCGCCGCGGGGCGCTTCCGCGAGGACCTCTACTACCGGCTCGCGGTGGTCGAGCTGCTGGTGCCGCCCCTGCGCGACCGGCAGGGCGACATCCCGGCGCTGGCGGCGGAGCTGACGCGCCACTACGCCGACAAGTTCGGGACCGGCGCGCTCGTGCTCGAGCCCGCGCTGGTCGACGCGCTCGCCGCGGCGCCGTGGCCGGGCAACGTGCGTCAGCTCGAGAACACGATCGCGCGCCTCGCCGCGCTCGCCGCCGGCCCGGTGCTCACGCTCGCCGACTACCGCGAGCAGACCGGCCAGGCCGCCGCTCCGGCCGCCCCGCCGGCGCCGGCCGCGGGCGCGGGCGCGGCCGCCGCTGGCGTGACCGGGGCCGC
>DASZXE010000650.1:0-16927 GCA_035546475.1 Kofleriaceae bacterium | reverse complement strand
GGCGGCGGGCGCGGCGCCGGCGCTGGCGGCGGCGCTGGCGCCGGCGGGGGGCGCTGCCTCGCCCGGATCGGGGCACTTCACGCCGTTCGGCACGACCATGATCTTCTTCGGGTCGGCGCCGTCGGCGAGCTGCTTGGCGCGGTTCGCCTCGCTGAGCGTCACCAGCAGCGACGCCTGGTGGTAGGCGATGCGCGACAGCATGCGGAAGTAGTGCGCCCACAGCCGGCGGAGCGGCGACGGCCGCGCGCTGCCGAGCTGCGAGAGATCGAGGTCCGCGATCCAGGTCGCGCGCGCCAGCTCCATCTCCCGCTCGCGGTGGTAGAGCCCGTGCTCGGTGACCACCAGCGGGCGGCCGGTGCGGCGGCTGGCGAGCGCGCCGAGCACGCCGGCGTAGCCGGTCGACACCGCGTGGTAGACGCCGACCTTCGGCGGCTCCGATCCGAGGATGCGCAGGAGCGGGATGTGCATCGCGCGCACGTGCCAGAAGAAGTCCATGAACGGCGCCTCGGGGCACAGCTTCGCGTAGAGCTCGCGGAGGAGATCGAACGCGGGATCGCCGTGGAGGAACTCGTGGATGGTCAGGTCGCCGGCGCCGAGATCGTCGAGGAGCTGCTCGTCGACCTCGTTGTCGAGGTGGATCCGCCGCAGGGCGGCCAGCACCCGCGACGGCGTGCGGCGCGGCGGCGGCGCCGCGATGCGCAGGCTGCCGGGCCGGCCGAGCCTCTCGGTGCCGCGGCAGTAGACCTCGTGCATCGCGGCGACGTTGTCCGGCACCTTGTACATCGGCTTCGAGTACGCGCCGGGGTACGGGGCGATGTGGATGAGCGCGAACTTGCGCTCCGGGTAGGCGCCGAGGATCTGGTGGACCCAGGTCGACACCCCGCCCATCACGTACGGGTAGGTGCCCTCGAGGATGAGGGCGACATCGGCATCCAGGCTCATTGAAGGCTCCGTCGGGAGGCGGAGGCGGCGCGGTAGCGCGCGGTGACACGCTGGCGATCGGTGAGGGTGAACGTGCGCGGGGGCTCGCTCTGCGGACGGACGAACGCCGGGGCCAGCCACGAGGCGACGACCTGCAGATCGAGGAGCTCGGCGGCCCGCACGCCGCCGGCGGGCAGGCCGCGCAGCGCGATGACGCCGAGGACGACGCCCGAGCCCTCGTCGAGGACCGGGGCGACCAGCTCGCTGTCGGTCTCGCCCGCGCCGTCGGCGGCGGTCGTGACCTGGCGCGAGAACAGCGCGGCCTGCACGGTGGCGTCGACGTGCTTCTCGCGGAAGCGGACCGCCGGCATCACCCAGGCGCCGCGGCCGGCGACCATGGTGAAGCTCTCGCCGTCGCGGAGCTGCACGCGGCCGGCGGTGGCGCCGGTCCGCATGGTGCACAGCTCGAGCGCGGCGTCGGCGGCGTCGGCGAGGTCGCCGCGCTCGATGCGGCCGGCGAGGTCGCGCCACACCGACAGCGACAGCTCCAGCCGGTCGAGCCGGTTGCGCAGGTAGCCGACGGTGTCGTGGAGCGCCTGCTCGGTGCTCTCCGCGCGCGCCTGCTGCTCGGTCGCCGTCTCCAGCCGGGCGGCGAGCCGCAGCATCCGGCCCTCGTGCATCATGCCGATCCAGGCGACGGCGGTGGCCGCGATCAGCGCGAGCAGGTTCGAGGCGTCGTGGCTGCGCGCCTCGAGGCCGGCGAGGCCGCCGCCGCGCGCGAGGTCGACGCCGGCGATCACGCCGAGCATGATGCCGAGCGACCAGAACAGCCCGCGCGGGCCGTAGCGGGCCGCGAGGACGATCACGACCAGCCAGCCCGGGTGCAACCCGAGCCCGGTCATCCAGACGTCCCCGGGCGAGACGATGCTCACGCCGGCGACGACGAGCGCCGCGCCGGCCAGGGCCTCGAGCGCGACCATGCGATCAGAGGTCGACATGCAGTACCGCCTCTCCGGCTTGGAAACGGCCGACGAGGCCGGTGTAGGTCTCGCTGGCGATGTCGTAGTCGAACGTGAAGCGACTCCAGTGCGTCAGCGAGATCATCAGCGACGCGCCGGCGCGGTAGCGCTGGCCGTCGCGGATCCAGTCGTGGCCGACGCCGCCGTGCAGCTCGGCCGCGATCATCCCGTGCGGATCGATGACCTGTCCGACCGACGCCGACAGCTCGTCGAGGCTCGACCGGGTCACCAGCGTCAGCCGGTCGGGGAACGGGTTGTCGCCCGACAGCTCGTAGTGCCGGTACGACAGCACGATCGCGCTCGACAGCACCCGCGGCGCGAGGAACTCGCTGCCGAGGATCTCGCCGCGGGCGACGCTGGTCGGGTCGCGCACGAGCTGGTAGTCGACGCCGCCGATGCCGAGCACCTGCACCGCCTGGGTGTCGCCGCCGAGCGCGTCGGGGGCGAGCGTGAGCCGGCGGCCCTGCACGCCGGCGCTGAACAGCAGCCGGCCCTGGTCGGCGCCCGCGTAGGCGACCGCCTGCGCGTCGTCGACGACGCCGCCCTCGCGGACGGTGTTCGCCGACTCGCGCCACGCCTGGCCCCAGTCGCCGCGGAGCTGGACCTGGAACCGGCTGTCCTGCGTCGTGTTCAGCATCGCGCTCACACCCATGCCGGCGCCGCGGCTCGCGCTCGTGCGACCGGTGCCGGCGACGCCGAGGTGGTCGCCCTTGCGATCGGCGAGCACGGCCCAGATCGAGCCGGACGTGGTGGTGTCGTCGCCGCGCGTGCCGCCGCCGGCCGAGGTCTCCTGGACCGCGGTCACCGCGAGGCGGTTGCGGCGGCCGAGCGGCACGTTGGCGCCCGCGCTCCAGCCGGAGACGCTGCCGCCGCCGTCGGAGCGGAACTGCATCCCGCCGCCGAGCTCGGGGGCGACCCGGCCGGAGACCCGCGCGATGTCGCGATCGAGGTCGGGCACGCCGAGGTCGCGCGCCTCGCGGTAGCGATCGAGCGCGTCGGGCAGGTCGTAGACGCGCTCGAGGGCGCGGGCGTACTCGACGGTCTTGCGCGGGTGATCGGTCCACTCGTCGGCGAACTGCGCCCGCAGCGGCAGCGCGGCGCCGTCGCGGCCGCGGCCCTCGAGCACCCAGGCGAGCAGCGCCTCGGCGCGCGGGTGCTGCGGCTGGTAGCGGAGGAACGCGCGGAGCTCGCGCTCGGCGGCCGGCCACTGCTTCGACAGGCAGTACGCCTCGACCGCCGCCAGGTCGACCTCCGCGTACTCGGCGGAGCTGCGGTCGACCGGCATGATCGACTGGTAGAGGGAGATCGCCTTGCCGAGGTCGTGGCGGAGGGCGGCGATGCGCGCCAGCCACATCGTGCGCTGGCGATCGAGCGGCGCCAGCGCGATCTCGCGCTCGGCCTGCTGCCACTCCTGCTCGGCGTCGGCGTGACGGCCGAGCGCGTCGAGCGCCTCGCCGCGCAGGTAGTGGAGCTCGGGGTCGACCTTGCCGTCGGTCAGCACCTCGACGCGCTTGAACGCGTCGACCGAGTAGTTGAACGCGCCGAGCGCCTGCGCGACCCGGCCGGCCTCGCGCAGCGCGCGGGTGTCGTCGGGATCGATCTCGAGCAGCCGCCAGAACAGGTACCAGGCGCGCCGGTACTTGCCGTCGGCCATCGCCTGGCGCGCCTCGTCGTCGAGGAGCGTCTGCAGGCCGTCGTAGGCGGGTTCCTTGATGTCCACCGTCACGGTGGTGGTGGTCGCGCTGCTGGCGCTCGCCGTGCGCTCCGCCGCCCCGTCGGGACGCGCGGGCTCGGCGATCGCGGCCGCCGGCACCAGCGCCGCGAGCCCGCAGGCGGCAAGCAAGCCTCGTCTGCCATACATGCGCGAGGCAGGTTGCAAGCAGTGGACCGGGCTCGATCGCGCTCACCCGAGGGCCCGATCGAGGCACGCGCGCGCAGGTGAGGCGCCGGTGCGCGCGTCACGGGGGACGTGCGTGTGGCTGAGCCCGGTTCCGGTGCCGACCGCACGCACAGGTGGATCCGTCGTCGGTGAATTCATACGTAGATCTGGAAATTTCCACGGCGTATTGATGTCGGACCGATGAACCTCAGGTCTCGCTGCCTCCCCGCCCTCCTGATCGCGTTCACCGCTTGCACCGGCGCCATCGATGGTGCGGATGACCCCGGTGGAGACCAGCCCTCGGCCCCGGCCGGCGGCGACGTCGTCTCCACCGGGGACACCGACCAGCCGCTGGCGGTGCCCATGGTGTCCCATACATTCGTCGAGTCCGACGCCGAGTTGCTCAACCCGGAGCGCGGCTTCTACCAGGGCTACGACCTGCGCGCCGCCGGCAACGCCGGCTCCGTGCGCGCGAACGGCCGCACGCTCGCGATCACCATGGTCCACCTCGACGCCTACCGCAACGCGCCGCTCGACGCCGCGCTGCTCGACAGCCTCACCCGCGGCTTCGCGGCCGCGCGCGCCGGCGGCATCAAGGTGATCCTCCGCTTCGCCTACAACTCGTCGATGACCGACGACGCGCCGCGCGATCGGATCCTCGGCCACATCACGCAGCTCACGCCGCTGCTGCGCGCCAACGCCGACGTGATCGCGGTCATGCAGGCCGGCTTCATCGGCGCCTGGGGCGAGTGGCACTCGTCGACCAACGGGCTCGACAACACCGCCGACCGCAGCGCGATCCTGAACGCGATCCTGACCGCGCTGCCCGCGTCGCGCCAGGTCGCGATCCGCACGCCGATGTTCAAGGACGCCATCTTCCCCGGCGGTCCGCTCACCGAGGAGGAGGCCTACCGCGGCACGCCGCGCGCGCGCGTCGGCCACCACAACGACTGCTTCCTGGCCAGCGCGACCGATCTCGGCACCTACGACCCGCCGGTGAACCAGTGGATGGCGTACGTGGCGCAGGACGGCCTCTACACCGCGGTCGGCGGCGAGACCTGCGGCGTCTACGCGCCCCGCTCGGCGTGTGCGCCGGCGCTCGCTGAGATGAGCGAGAAGCACTGGTCCTATCTCAACAGCGAGTACAACCAGGCGGTGATCGCCGGCTGGGACACCGGCGGCTGCAGCGCGGAGATCCGCCGGCGGCTCGGCTACCGCTTCGTCCTCACGTCGGCGATGCACAACCAGGCGGTCGCGCCCGGCGGCGAGCTGGAGGTCGGCTTCGACGTCGTCAACCGCGGCTTCGCCTCGCCGTTCAACGCGCGCCCCGTGGACATCGTGCTGTCCGGCCCCGGCACCCGCGTCGTCGCGCGCCTGGGCGGGATCGACGCCCGCCAGTGGAAGGCCGGCGAGGTCACGAGCGTCGCCGCACGCTTGCGCGTGCCCGCCACGCTCGCCGCCGGCACGTACAAGCTGGCGGTCCGGCTTCCGGACGACTCGCCTTCACTCGCCGACGACCCGCGCTACGCCATCCGCATGGCCAACGACGAGGTCTGGGATGAGGCGACCGGCGACAACGTGCTGACCGACTCGCTCACCATCGACCCGACCGCGCCCGGCCCGCGCACCGGCGCAACGATGTTCACCGAGCTTCCGTAGGCCTGCGAGCGAGCGCGCGCACCGCACAGCGTGGCGGATGCGCGACGTCCCCACCTGTGGGTGTCTTGGATCGGGGCTTGCTCATCCGGTCCGCATGCAGTGGCTGCTCGCCTTCACCATTCCCTGCGCCGTCCTCGCGATGCGCCCGGGCGTTCCGATGAGCCGCCGCGTGCTGGCGCTGGCGCTCGTCCTCTTCGTGCCCCTCGCGGGCCCGGTCCTCGCCTGGATCGTCCGCAGCTCGCGCGGCGGCACGATCGCCGTCGAGCCGCCGACGCCGCGTCAGCGTTCGCGCGCCTCCGTGGACGACGTCCGCCGGCTCGCCGAGACGCCGTCGGTCGTCGAGCGGCTGCTGAGCCGTGACTCCGCCGAGCGGCTCGCCGCGCTCGTCCACCTGTCGAGCGTCGGCGACGCGAACGCGCGCGCCGTGCTGCAGTGGACGATCGAGCACGGGCCGACCGAGGTCGTGCTCGAGGCGGCCCTGACGCTCGAGGAGCTCGAGCTGCGCGGCGCGCCCCGGAAGCTGCCGACGCCGCCGACCCTCGCGCCCGCCGCGGCGCCGGTCGTCACCGTCCCGACCGTCCCGTCGCGCGTCACCATCCCCGCGCTGGGCGCTCTGGCCCCGCGCGCGGCCTGATGCCACAGGCGAGGCGCCGGCGCGCAGGCAGCGCGCCGGCGTTTGCATTTTCGGGGAGATCCGCCGGGCGTGCTGCTTGCAATCGCCCCGAGTCGCCATGACCCGAGTTCTCCTGCCTGCCCTGCTCCTCGCCGCTCTCGCCGTCGTCGGCTGCAGCGAGGCCCCCGGCCCCGACGACTATGTTGGCCCCGACGCCGGCACCGACCCCGGCGTCGATGGTGGAGGCGACCACGATGGTGGGGTCACACCGGACGGCGACTGCGCGCCGATGTACTCGCAGGATCTGCTCCCCGAGTTCCAGCTCACCATCTCGCAGTCGGAGTGGGCGGCGCTGGAGGACGAGTTCCTCAACCACGCCCAGCGCGTGATGTCCGGCCTCGATCCGAAGCCGTACCACCCGACGGGCTTCCGCTACGTCGCCAACGGTCAGTCGGTCGACGTCGCCAACGTCATGGTGCGGCTCAAGGGCAACTCGTCGTGGGACCAGACCGTCGCGTTCGACACCAACCCGAAGATGCAGTTCGTCATCTCGTTCAACGAGATCGATCCGGGCGGCCGCTTCATGGGCGTCCGCAAGGTCGAGCTCGACATGCCGCGCACCGACCTGACGTTCCTGAAGCAGCGGCTCGCGCTCAAGGCGATCCGCGAGATGGGCATCCCCGCCCAGTGCGCCAACAGCGCGCGCCTCGTCATCAACGGCCAGTACTACGGCCTCTACACGAACCTCGAGCGCTTCGACAAGGAGCTGCTCCAGCGGGTCTACGGCCACGACGACGACAACGGCAACCTGTGGGACGGCGGCCGCATCATCGAGACCAACGAGGACAGCTTCACCTGGGACCGCCTCGACGCCTTCTGGCACGTCACCACCGTCGACGAGCTGCGCCAGCTCGCCGACCTCGACGACTCGTACTACGAGTGGGCGGCCGAGGAGATGGTCGGTGACGCCGACGGGTACGGCAACGGCTACGCGAACTTCTACCTCTACGACCACCCGACGCGCGGCTTCATCTGGATGCCGCACGACCTCGACACCTCGTTCGACGCCGACTTCCTCACCGCCGACTCGTCGCCGGTGTTCGCGCCGTCACCGTTCCGCTGGGACCGCGACTGGGACCACTACCGCCTGGTGATGGCCGACCCGGCCGAGTACGACAAGTTCACCGCCGCGCTGGCGACCGTCCGCTCGAAGTTCGATCCCGCCGAGCTGCAGGCCGACCTCGACAAGTGGCAGGCGCAGATCGCGGCGTCGGCCGAGGCCGATCCGCACCGGCCGTTCTCGATGGACATGAGCCGCCAGTACACCGGCTATTCGCGGCAGTACATCGCCGACCGCGCGCGCACGATCGACACCTGGCTGTCGTGCCTGCGCAACGGCGGCGCCGACGCCGACGGTGACGGCTACGACCTCTGCCACGACTGCGACGACCACCGCAACAACGTCCACCAGGGCCTCATCGAGACCTGCGACATGATCGACAACGACTGCAACGGCAAGCTCGACGACCTGCCGATGGGGATGGTGTGCCAGTGAGAGCGGCGGCCGTCCTCGCGGCGGCGGTGGGAGCCGGCCTGCTCGTCCTGCCCGCGTGCGGCAGCTCCGGCGACGACACCGATCGCCTCCCGGGCTCCGACGCCGCGCCGGGCGACGCGCGCCCGGGCGGCCAGGACGCCGGCCCCGACGCACCGCCGCCGATGATCGACGCCCCCCCGGACGTCGACGCCGCGATCGACGCGCCGCCGCTGCCGCCGCCGCCGCAACTGCTGACCGTGTGCGGCGCCGGCGGCGGTGACTTCACGACGATCGGCGCCGCGATCGCGGCCGCGCCCGCCGGCAGCACGCTGCGGGTCTGCCCGGGCACCTATCGCGAGCACCTGGTCATCGACGGCACCGGCCTCACCATCATCGGGGACGGCGGCGCCGACACCACGATCGTCGACGGCGGCGACAGCGGCACCGTCGTCACCGTCGAGCACGGCGGCGACCTGATCGTCGCCGGCCTGACCTTCACCCACGGCCGCACCGCCGCCGAGGGCGGCGGCCTCCGCTGCGACCAAAGCCGCCTCGAGCTCGCGACCAGCGTGCTCGACGACAACCAGGCCGGCGCCGGCGGCGGCGACCTGTACGCGGTCGGCTGCGAGCTGACGATCAGCAGCACCCGCTTCAGCCAGGGCCACGGCGGCCCGCGCGGCGGCGGCGCGCTGCTGGTCGAGTCGACCGGCAGCGTCTCGGCGAGCCAGTTCCTCGCCAGCGACGCGACCGAGGGCGCCGGCGTCGCCAGCGTCGACGGCAGCGTCGAGCTGCGCGGCAACACGATCACCGGCAACGCGGCCGGGCTGCGCGGCGGCGGCGTCTACCACGCCACCGACGCCCGTCTCGCCGACAACCAGATCACCGACAACACCGCCGGCTGGACCGGCGGCGGCCTCCACGTCGTCGGCCACGCGCCGGGGATCAGCGGCAACACGATCACCGGCAACCAGTCGATCAACGACGGCGGCGGCGTCTACCTCGACCAGAGCGCGGCGACGCTGACCGTCAACACGGTCAGCGACAACACGTCGGGTGACGACGGCGGCGGCATCCGCGCCTTCGAGAGCATGGCGACGCTGTCGAACAACACCGTCGAGCGCAACCGCGCCGGCGACGGCGGCGGCGGCATCCGCGTCTCGCACGTGCCGGCGATGCTGGTCGGCAACGTCGTGCGCGCCAACGTCGCCGGCGGCACCGGCGGCGGCCTGGACCTCGACAACGACGCCAGCACGGTGATGGGCGGGGAGGTCAGCGGCAACCAGGCCGGCGGCTCGGGCGGCGGCATCTTCGCCTGGCTCGGCCCGTGGAACGGCCTCCACCTCGACGGCATCGAGGTCCGCGACAACCACGCCTGGCAGGGCGGCGGCCTCTACCTGGTCGACAACTTCCAGCCGGCGACGCTGCGCCACCTGCGCGTCACCGGCAACCACGCGTCGAAGGGCGGCGGCCTGATGGTGAGCTCGACGAGCTTCACGATCACCGGCTCGCTGTTCGCCGACAACGTCGCCACCGACCGAGGCGGCGCCGTCTACGCGGGTGCCAGCGCGCCGTGGCAGGGCATCGACGGCACCGGCGGCGCCTGCCCGTGCCCGCCGGCGTCGCCGACCGGCACGATCGCCTTCAGCGTGCTGGCGCGCAACCAGGCGCCGCGCGGCGGCGGCGTGTGGACGACGTTCCCCGGCCTCGAGGTGACCAGCTCGATCGTGTTCGCCAGCGACGGCGCTGCCGTCGAGACCTCGGTCGGCGACGGCGGCGATCCGCCGGCCGTCCCCGCGATCCGCTACAGCGACGTCTACCCCGCGGCGTTCGCGGGCCTGACCGATCCGACCACGGCCGACGGCAACCTCGCCGTCGATCCGCAGTTCGTCGACGCCACCGGCGGCGACTTCCACCTGTCGGCGGCCAGCCCGTGCGTCGACGCCGGCGCGCCGGACCTGGTCGACGGCGACGGCAGCCGGGCCGACATGGGCATGTTCGGAGGAGCACCGTGAACCGTCTCGCGCGCCTCGCCTCGATCTCCCTCGTCCCCCTCGCCGCCGCGCTCGCCCTCGCGGCGTGCGGCGAGGTGCCACCCGCGCCGGCCGGCGACGACGACGGCGTGGTGCCGCCCGACGCCGGTCCGCGCCCCGACGCGCCGGCGCCCGACGCGCCGCCGCCGATCGACGCTGGCCCCGACGCGCCGGTCACCACCGTCGATCCCGCGATCGACGGCCGGCTGGTCATCAACGAATTCATGCCGGCCGACGCGTTCACGTTCATGTCCGGCCCGGGCGCCGGCAGCGACTGGCTCGAGATCTTCAACCCGACCGACACCGCGCTGTCGCTGCAGGGCTACGGCGTCACCGACGACCTCGCGCAGCCGCGCAAGGTGGTGGTCGGCGCGGTGATGGTGCCGGCTCGCGGCCGCGTGCTGCTGTGGGCCGATCACCACCCGGCGATGGGCCCCGATCACCTCGACCTCGCCCTCGACGCCGACGGCGGCGACGTCGGCCTCGCCCGCCCCGACGGCTCCTTCATCGATCGCGTCCACTACGGCAAGCAGGCGACCGACTTCTCGCTCGCCCGCGAGCCCGACGGCTCCGATCACTGGGTCACCGAGTGGCAGCCGACGCCCGACGCCGCCAACGCCGCCGGCCCCGGCCAGCCGATGGGCCTCGAGGACCCGACGATGCCGCCGGAGCAGGTCCCCGATGCCGGCGACCTCACCGACCAGGTGCTCGGCTACGACGAGCTGCCGCAGTTCGCGCTCCAGCTCGACGACGCCGCCGCCAACGCGCTGCGCGCCGACCCGCGCACCTACGTGCCGGCGATGCTCACCTTCCGCGGCCGCACGGTCGGCCCGGTCGGCCTCCGCCTGAAGGGGTCGAACTCGTTCGAGCCGTTCGACGAGAAGCCGTCGTTCAAGATCAACATGAACGAGTACGTCGACGGCGGCGAGCTGTGGGGCATCGACCTGCTCACGCTCGACAACATGTCGAGCGACTACTCGATGATGCACGAGCGGCTCGCGTACTGGGTCGCGCGCGGCGTCCACCTGCCGGCGTCGCGGTGCAACCACGCGACCGTCGTCGTCAACGGCGCGTCGTACGGCCTCTACGCCAACGTCGAGAGCGTCAAGCACTCGCTCCTCAAGCGGTGGTTCGCCGACGCCAGCGGTCCGCTCTACGAGGGGACCGACGTCGACTTCGCCGCGCAGTACCTCGCCGCCTTCGACCTCGAGGCGGGGATGGACGACCGCACGATGCTCGTCGGCCTCGCGAACGCGCTGACGATCGACGATCCCGACCAGGCGCTCGCCGCCGCGTCGGCGTTCGTCGACCTCGATCAGTTCCGCCGGTTCTGGGCGATGGAGGCGGTCATCGGCCAGTTCGACGCCCTGCCCTACTCGTTCCCCGGCGACGACTTCCACGTCTACGCCGACCCGACCCACGGGCTGTCGTTCCTGCCGTGGGGCATGGACGAGACGTTCTACTCCGGCGACGTCGATCCCTCGATGCCGGGCGAGCTGCTCGCCAGCAAGTGCCGCGCGTCGGCGGCCTGCTTCCAGGCGTGGGTCGACGACGTCTGGGACGTGCTGTCGGCCACCGAGTCGATGAACCTCGCCGGCGAGCGCGACCGGGTCATCGCGCAGATCGCGCCGCTGGTCAGCGCGGATCAGCGCAAGCCGTACACCGACGCCGACGTCGCCATGTACCAGGGCGCCCTCTACTGGTTCATCCACGACCGGCGCATGCAGCTCGCGTCGTGGTTGCCGCCGCGCACGCCGTAGCGTCCGCGCACGTGGCCGCCGCGCTCGCGCACACGTCGACGCGCGCCATGGCCTCGCGCGGCGCCTCACCTTCACCGGGCACGCCGACTGCATCGGGCTACCGGCGTTCACGCCCCTTCCTGAGCGAAAGAAGACTGCACATGAAGAAACTGGCATTCCTGAGCGCGACCTTGCTCCTGGCCTGCTCGAGCTCGCACAAGCAAGCGGCGCGGCCGGAAGCCCCCATGGCCGAGAGCACGCCGTCGGACACGAGCGATCAGACCGCGTCCGGCGAGCCGACCTCCGACCAGACCACGCCGACGACGACGCCCGACACCAGCGGCTCCGCCGGCATGAGCGGCTCGGCCGGCATGAGCGGCTCGGCCGGCACCGGCGACACGTCGATGTCGGGTGACGCGGCCGCGCAGACGGCCGAGCAGGCCGCGCAGCAGGCGCCGGCCGCCCCCGCCGCGCCGGGCGCCACCGCCCACCTGGTCGCGATGAAGGACGGCGCCGCCGTCGGCCAGATGACCTTCGACAAGCAGGACGACAAGGTCGTCATGAGCGGCACCTTCAACGGGCTGCCGCCGGGGCTGCACGCCATCTACATCCACGAGAAGGGCGACTGCACCAACAAGGGCAAGAACGTCGGCAAGCACCTCGACCCGACCCACCAGAAGCACGGCCCGCCGTCGTCGCCCGTGCGCCACGCCGGCGACCTCGGCAACATCACCGTCGACGCCGACGGCAACGCGACGTTCAGCATGACGACCGACTCGGTCGTCGTCGACGATCCGGGCCGCGCGGACACCGTCCTGCAGCGCTCGATCGTCATCCACGCGAAGAAGGACGACGCCCGCGGCAACGCCGGCGCGCCGATCGCGTGCGGCGTCATCGAGAGCAACGAGAACCAGGAAGCCCACCAGACCGCGTCGCCCTGACCGGCTCGCCCGGGCTGGCTCGCGCAGGCCCGCTCGCCCGGCTCGCCCGGCTCGCCCGGGCTGGCTCCGGCCTCCGCGCCCCGGCGCCGGCGCGGCTGTCCGCCAACCGGACAGCACGTCGGCCGGGCCGGTCAGCTCGGCCGGTGGAGCGGGCGCTCGCCGAACATGCGGCGCGACGACGGCCTCGCCGCCCGCCCCGGGTCGAGCACCGTCTCCCACCGCGCCGGGCTGCCGTCGAGCGGCATGGTCACGCAGCGCCACGGCGCACGACCGATCATGTCGCGCGCGAAGTTGACCGGCCGGAACGCGCGATAGATGTAGTCGATCGCATCGTCCTCGTCGGGCGTGCCGACCAGCGGCACCAGCGAGTCGAGGATCTCGAGCAGCCGCGGGCTCGTCACCCGGCCGAGCTCCCACGTCGCGTCGACGCTGGCGCAGGCGCTGGCGATGCACCACGGCGCGCCGTCCTGCTCGACCTGCCAGCTCGTCCCGCCGTCGGCCATCGACGCCACGCCCTGCGCGCGGCCCACCTGGCCGACGCCGGCGACCGCCGGCACGCACGGCAGCACGCGCCCCGGCGCCGGCGGGTTGCCGCCGATGACGACGATCTGGTCCGCGAGCAGCGCCGCCAGCCGCCGCGCGACCGACAGGTGCGCGATGCCGGTCCGCGCGACCGGCAGCCGGGTGCCGACCGGCGTGATCGTCACGACCGCGCGCGGCGCCCAGCGCCGGACCATCGCGAGCGCGACGTAGAGGCCGAAGCCCGTGTCGCGGGTCATCGGCTGGCAGAACACGTGGTCCGAGCGGCCGCGGAGCTGCGCCCGCGCGAGCTCGAGGTGGTTCGGGCCGACCACGGTCAGGATCCGCGACGGCGGCGTGAGCTGGCCGAGGCGATCGAGCGTCTGCTCGAGCATCGACCGGATGTCGCCCGCGCGCACGTACGCCCGCGGCACGGGAGACGGGCCTCCCGCCGCCGCGCCGGGTGTCGCCGGCTCGTCCTCTTCCCCCGCCAGCACGATCGTCCAGGCGCGGTCCGCGGAGTCGAGCTCCGGCTCGGCCGCCGAATAACGCAGGCGGGTCGTGGGCACGGGCATCGACTCCGTGTTTGCAAGCCCCGAGCCCGGCCTACGTCGACCCCGCCTCACGTGTAGTTCGCGAGGAGGATTACGACTCCCGATCGGCGGAGGTGTGCGCAGGTGACACGGCGTGCTCCTCCGCACGCGGCGGCACCGGCTCGACCGGGGCGGCGGGCGCGGTCGCCGTCGACGGCATCGCGGGCAACACCTCGGTCCGTCGCTGGCGCGGATGGGTCCCGGTGCCGCGCGCGAGCTGGCGCAGATCGCACGGGAGCTGATCGGCGAGCGCGCCGACCGCCGCGCGGATCTCCGCCGACGCCAGCAGGAACGTCACGATCGCCTCCGCGCCCTGCCCCGGCTCGAGGTCCTTGCCCAGGACGGCGTCGTGGCAGGCGCCGGTCGCCGGATCGTAGATCGGCTCCTCGGCAGAGTTGCGGCCGAGGAACCACGCGTAGGCGCGGCAGGCCTCCTCCGCCCACGGTTCCTCGCCGGTGATGCGCAGGGCCGTCAGGCAGGCGGACACCGTCGCCGACGCGTCGACCGGCCGCTGGGCCGCGCCGTCGTCGGAGGCGGCGGCCGCCGGCGGCACGAAGCCGTCGCCGTCCGCGCCCCGGCTGCCGACGAGCCACGACAGCGCACGCGCGCCGGTGGCGAGCATCGGCGCCTCGCCCAGCCGCTCGCCGGCGACCAGGAGTGCCTGGGGGACGCGCGCGCTCTCGACCCCGACCTGCTCCTCGAGCCACGGCCGCTCGACGGTCGCGCCGCGCAGGAACCGCCCGGCCAGCGCGGCCGCCAGCGTGCGCTGGAGCAGCGCCACCGCCTCGTCGCCCGCGAACGACCGCTGGTACTCCGACAGGCCGAGCAGCGCGTAGGCGATCGCCAGCGGGCTGGAAAAATCCGCGCACGCGGGCATCGCCGAGCGGAACAGCTCCGCGCTCAGGTGGCAGCGGCCTCGGTCGCGGGCGCGGCCGACGATCGTGCCGAGCGCCCACAGCGCGCGCGCGTGGGTCTCCTCGGCCGCCAGCTCGGCGCTCCACTGGCCCTCCGCCGACAGCCGGCTGCGGAACCGGCCCAGCTCGACGTCGAAGCCGTCGACGAGGAACGCCAGGTAGCGCGAGGCGAGGACGCTGACGATCCAGCGGTCGTCGGCGCCGAGCTGCTCGAGCCAGCCCATCAGCGCCAGCGCGCGCGCGTTGTCGTCGAGCGTGTGGCCGGCGCCGTCGCCGTCGTGGAGGCGGAGGCCGGTGTCGTCGGTCAGGTAGCTCACGTGCGCGAGCTCGATCGGAGGCACGCCCACCAGATGCTCGGCCAGGGAGGGCGTGTCGACGGCCCGCCAGTGGCGCTGCGCCTGGTCGGCGCGGGCGCGCTCCAGGCAGCGGCCGTAGGCCCGGGCCACCGCCGCCGCCGGCACGTGGCCGCCGCCGGGGATGTGGTCGATCTTGTCGGCGTCGATGCCGTGGACCTCGCGCAGGATCTGGGCGGAGCGGGCGCTGGTGACGACCAGCCGCTCGGAGCGCCGCAGGATCTCGTCGATCACGTTGCGGTGGATCGGCTCCGGCCGGTCGCTGAGCGTGTGCAGCGTGGTGACGACCGGCATCCGCAGCTCCCGCAGGAGCGCGAGCAGGTAGATGCCCGCCGGGCCGCCGTGGAGGCCGTCCTCGTACTGGATCGACACCGCGTCGACGTCCTGGGCGTTCAGCAGGTCCGCCGCGCGCCGGTACGCGCTGATGTCGGAGGGCGCGATGACGTAGCGCACCGACGACGGGTACGGCACGTGACGGGTGCGGTCGGCGACGACCATCACCAGGTGCTCCAGCGCCGGCCACTCGCGCGTCATCGCCTCGCCGAGCTCGACCGTGAAGGTCGCGAGCCCGCCGGGCCGCGGGCCGTGGCTGCCGATCAGCGCGACCGTGCGCAGGCCGCCACACTGCGGCGAGGTCGATCGACGGAGCGGCGGCCGGTCGTCCAGGTGATGGAGAGGCGTCCCGCTGCCGGCGCCGTCGTCGTCAGGCTTCATGATGGCCGGAGCAGCACGCAAGATCGAGGCCACGGCTCGCGCGGTCCGCGGTACCCCGGGTGCTCCCGCTGCCGTGTAGACAGTCGAACCCTTCATGGTAACCAGAAATCCATGCCCGGTCAGCTCCTGGTCGTCGATGACGACGTGGCGAGCACGACGCTCCTGGTCGGCGCCCTCCAGCGCCGCGGCTACACGGTCGACTCGGTGTCGTCGGCACAGGCCGCGCTCGAGTGGCTGAGCAGCCATGCCTGCGACGTCGTGCTCGCCGATCTCCACCTCGAGGGAATGTCGGGCGCCGCCCTGTGCGGCGAGCTGCGCACGACGCACCCCGAGGTCCTGACGATCGTCATCACCGGCGACGTCTCGCTGTCGGGCGCGGTCGCCGCGATCCGCGTCGGCGCCTACGACTACATCAACAAGCCGATCGATCTCGACGCGCTCGTGCTCGCGATCGAGCGCGCGATCGGCCACGTCACGCTCGGCCGCGAGCTGCGCGAGCTGCGCAGCTCGGTCGCCGCCAGCCGGCCGATCGCGAACATCATCGGCAACAGCCCGGCGATGGCGCGCGTGCTCGAGATCGTCCACAAGGTGGCCGACAGCGAGACGAGCGTGCTGATCGTCGGCGAGAGCGGCACCGGCAAGGAGCTGATCGCCCGCGCGCTGCACGAGGCGTCGTCGCGGCGCGAGCAGCCGTTCGCGGCGATCAACTGCGCCGCGGTGCCGCCCGGGCTCCTGGAGAGCGAGCTGTTCGGCCACGTCACGGGCGCCTTCACCGACGCGCGGCGCTCGCGGCCCGGCCTGTTCGTGCAGGCCCACGGCGGCACGATCTTCCTCGACGAGATCGGCGAGATGCCGCCCGAGATGCAGGTGAAGCTCCTGCGCGTGCTGCAGGAGCGCAAGGTGCGGCCGATCGGCGGCGAGGAGGAGATCGCGTTCGACGCGCGCGTGGTCGCCGCCACCAACCGCGACCTCGAGTCCGACGTCGCCGAGAAGCACTTCCGCAGCGACCTCTACTACCGGATCAACGTCGTCCAGATCGCGCTGCCGCCGCTGCGCGCGCGCGCCGGCGACATCCTGCTGCTCGCCCAGCACTTCATCGAGAAGATCAACGCCCGCTGCGGCAAGGGCGTGGTCGGCATCAGCCCCGACGCCGCGCGCGCGATGATCGACTACGACTGGCCGGGCAACGTGCGCGAGCTCGAGAACAGCCTCGAGCGCGCGATCGCGCTGTCGAGCACGACCGAGCTGCAGGTGTCCGACCTGCCGGACAAGATCCGCGAGCACCGCCGCGGCGTGCTCGCGGTCATCGCCGACACGCCCGAGGCGCTCATCACGCTGGCCGAGGTCGAGCGGCGCTACGTGCGCCAGGTGCTCGCGGCGGTGGGCGGCAACAAGACGATGGCGGCGAAGGTCCTCGGCATCGATCGCCGCTCGCTCTACCGCCGCCTCGACGACGATCAGATCCACCGGGTGGCGCCGCCGTCGCCGGCGTCCGCCGC
>DASZXE010000649.1:0-1964 GCA_035546475.1 Kofleriaceae bacterium | reverse complement strand
GCGACCGACAGGTCGCCGGTGCCGATCGCCGTGCCGGTCACCGCGACGACGGTCGCGACGATCGCCTGCCAGCGCCAGCGGCCGAGCCACGCGAGCCATGCGACGCCGGTGATCGCCGGCCAGAAGCTCAGCGCGAGGTCGAGCAGCGCATGCACGGCCAGGACGACCACGGCGCCGATCTTCGCGGTGCGCGAGACGGCGGGAGCGGCGACCTTCGGGGCCGGCGGCGAATCGGCCGCTGGCGCCATCGTGGCGTGGTCTGGCGCGGGCGCGGTCGCGACGGTCGGCGCCGGCGGGGCGTCCACCGGCCCGGCGTCGAGCTCGCCGGCGTCGTCGCCGCGGGCGAGGCCGAAGCCGCCGGCGATCGCGCGGACGATGAGCGGGCCGGCCACGAGGAGGCCGAAGGCGAGGAGGCAGACGAAGGCGAGCTGGCGGATCGTTCGGGTCATGGGTCGGTGCTCCGGTGCATGGGGTCAGGCCGCGGGGCGCGGCAGAACTGGTAGAGGCGGTCGATGTCGGTGTCGTGCTGGTGCAGGCGCTCGTCGATGCGCGCGGCGCCGTCGACGCTGGCGCGATGCGACTGGTAGACCGCGTCGCCGGCGCCGCCGAGCACGATGCTGGCGATGACGCCCAGGACGAGCTTCGCGCGCCGCGTGAGGCCGCTCTTCGTGACCGCGTCGGCGCGCAGCTCCTCGAGCGCCTTCGACGCCGCGGCGCGCGCGGCGGCGTCGCCGGCGAGCAGCTCATCGCGGATGTGCTGGATCGCGGCGTCCATCCGGCCGAGCCGGCCGTTGCGGTCGTCGACGCCGGTCAGCGTCAGGCGGTAGTGCTTCAGGGTGTCGACGTCGGCCTCGACCTTGCCCAGGCGCTGCTCGGCCAGGTCGAGGCGCAGATCGTCGGCGCTCTCGGTGAGGACGCGGCGGACCTGGCCGGTGTCGCCGACCGGCGCCGCGTCGTCGATGGTGTCGCGCTCGCGCACCGCTCAGCCCTCGGCCGCCTCGAGCCCGGCGAGCAGCGTGTCGAGCTCGGCGATCAACGTCTCCGCGGCGGCGCCCTTCCACGCGAGCCAGTGCTCGACGGCGCTGTCGATGCCGCCCTTCGGGGGGCTGTTGCTGTTGAGGTTGTCGTAGAGGCCGACCGCCGCCGAGCCGTTGCTCAGGTTGACGGTGTCGGCGAACGCCGCCTCGGCGGCACCGAGCGCCGCGGTCGCGACGCCGAGCTTCTGGTTGGTGACCGTGCGGTAGAGCGCCACCCAGCGAGGAGCGCCGTCCGCGACGCCGCCGGTCAGCGTCGCGACGGTGGGGGCGCCCATCTGCTTCGCCCGCCCGAAGAACTGGCCGCTCGTGTCGACGCCGAGCATGTAGTGGGGGCTCGCCGCCGAGCCGCGGCCGAGCAGCGCGCGCGTCGCCGGCGGCGCGGCGTTGATCGAGACGCGCACGACGAAGAGCCACGGCTCGATGGTGAACGCGAGCGCCGTCGCGTCGGCCGTCTGCCAGGCGCCGCCGACGTCGTCGGCGTCATCGTCGGGCCACGGAGCGATCACCGCCGCCTGGCCGTGCGCGCTCGCGGCCAGCGCCGCGCTGCCGCTCGCGACGAGCTCGACGGCGCCGATGATGTCGATGGCGTCGGTGTCGAACGGCCAGCACGCCGCCGGCGTCAGGTCGTCCGACGAGCCGATGATCCCGCCGACGTAGGCGCTGATCGCGGCACCGTCGGCCGCGGCGTAGATGCCGCTGCCGCCGCCGCCGCCGCTCGGCGTGGGGTTGACGCGCGTCGGTCCACGGAGCGGGCCGCGAGTCACACCGGCGAGCGCCGCGACCACGTCAGTTGCCCTTCGCGCTGTAGGTGGGGTCGGACACGCCGCCGGTGGTGACGGCCCGCACCAGGCGCCACCGCCGAGCCTCGGCGTGGGCGACCTGGAACTGCTTCACGCCCTTGGCCGCGGCGCTCGACTCCGTGCCGAG
>DASZXE010000648.1:0-6487 GCA_035546475.1 Kofleriaceae bacterium | reverse complement strand
GAGCTGGCGGCGCAGCTTGTCGAGCGTCGCCGGGACGTCGGCCGGCGCGCAGGTCAGCTCGCGGGCGAGCCGCGTCACCGCGTCGGAGTGCTCGCCGAGCAGCGCCCGCGCGCGCCCGCCGGCGGCGAACGTCACCCGCGTCATCCCCTTGTAGCGCTCGCTGCCGGCGATGCGGATGGAGCCGATCTGCGCCGAGCGCGCGCAGTGGGTGCCGCCGCACGGCGAGACGTCGAAGTCGCCGATCGCGACGACGCGCACCTCGCGGCTGACCTTGGGCTCGCGCCGCAGCGGCAGCCGCGCCAGCTCGTCCGGCTCGGGGAACCACGCGCGCACCGGCACGTCGTCGTCGATGACCGCGTTGGCGAGCGCCTCGGCGGCGGCCAGCTCGCGCTCCGGCACCGCCTCGCGCGTGACGTCGATCGTGCACGCGCTCTCGCCCAGCCGCGCCGACACCGTGGGCGCGGCCGCCGCCTCGATGAGCGCGCGCGACAGCAGGTGCTGGCCGGTGTGCAGCGCCATGTGCACGCGGCGGCGCGGCCAGTCGATCGCCCCCTCGACCGCGGCGCCGACCGCCGGCAGCGCGCCGTCGAGCACGTGGTGGACGAGGTCGTCGTCGCCGACCTGGACGTCGACGATCGCGCGGGCCTCGCCGCCCGCGGTCAGCGTGCCGCGGTCCGCCATCTGCCCGCCGGCCTCGGGGTAGAAGCCGGTCTGGTCGAGGATCACCGAGGCGCGCTCGCCGAGGCGGCCGTGCGCCACCACCGTGGCCGCGAAGGTGCGGGCGAACGAGTCTCGCTGGTACAGCCGGACGGTCATGGGCGGGCACCTTAGCAGCCGGCGACCGCGGGCTCGACGGTGAGCGGGCGTCGAGCGGGCGTCGAGCGGCCGTCGAGCGGCCGTCGAGCGAGCCGCGCGCCCGCGGCGCGGTAGCCTTTCCGATGAGGCTCTGTGTGCTGATGTCGATGATCGCGGGGGCCTGCGGCGGCACGGTCGGCGGCGGCCCGGCCCCCGACGGAGGTGGCGACGCCCACGGCGCCGATGCGTCCGGGATCCGGACAACGCGCTTCGTGATGATGGGGGACCAGGGGACCGGCGACGCCAACCAGCTCGCGGTCGCCGCCGGCATCCAGCAGGTCTGCGCGCGCGACGGCTGCGACTTCGTCGTGCTGCTCGGCGACAACCTGTACGAGGACGGCGCCGACAGCGTCGTCGATCCGGTCTGGCAGCGCGAGTTCGAGGGGCCGTACGCGGGGATCGACCTGCCGTTCCACGCGCTCCTCGGCAACCACGACTACGGGCCGACCGGCACGGACGTCGAGCGCTCCGACAACGAGATCGCGTACACGAGCTACTCGACGAAGTGGAAGATGCCGTCCGAGCACTACACGCTCGTCGAGGGCGCGGTCGGCTTCGTCATGCTCGACACCACCAGCTTCATCCTCGACAGCGTGGTCGACGGCGACCAGCGCGCGTGGTGGCCTTCGGCGCTGGCCGCCGCCCGCGCGGCGCCGTGGGTGATCGCCGCCGGCCACCATCCCTACCTGTCGAACGGCATCAACGGCGGCGCCAGTCACGACGGCCCGGTCTTCCAGGCGTTCATGGACGACCTCGTGTGCGGCCACGTCGACCTGTACGTCGCCGGCCACGATCACGATCGCGAGTGGATCGACGCGCCCGACCGCTGCGGCGGCACCCAGCTCGTCATCAGCGGCGCCGGCGGCGGCACCGCCCGCTTCGCCCACGACGAGGCGCCGTACGACTGGCACGACGACACCGAGCCGGGCTTCCTCTACGTGGTCGCCGACGCCCACACGCTGACCGCGCGGTTCGTCGGCGCCGACGGCGTCACCGACTACGAGCGCACGCTCACGAAGTAGCGCCGATCAGTCGTCGAGCTCGCCGAAGGCGCCGGCCTGGAAGTCGGCGAACGCCTGCAGGATCTCGCGCTGGGTCGACATGACGAACGGCCCGTACTGGACGATCGGCTCGCGCAGCGGTTCGCCGTCGAGGACGAGCAGGTGGGCGTCGGCGGCCGCGGTCAGCTCGATGCGCGAGCCGGCGTCGCCGAACAGGATGAAGGCGCCGGTGCCCGCGGCGCGCGCGCCGTTGACGGTGACCGAGCCCGCCATCACCAGCACCGCCGTGTGGTGGCCGGCCGGGAACGCGAGCGTCATCGCGCCGCCCGCGCGCAGCCGCGCGTCGAGGACGTTGATCGGCGAGAAGGTGAGCGCGGGGCCGCGCACGCCGCCGTGCTCGCCGGCGATGACGCGCACGGTGCCGGCGCCGCCGGGCAGCTCGACGATCGGGATGCGATCGGCGGTGAGCGGCTGGTAGCGAGGCGCGTCGAGCTTGTGCGCGCGCGGCAGGTTCACCCAGAGCTGCGCCATGTGGAACGTGCCGCCGCGGCGGGCGAACGCCTCCTCGTGGTACTCCTTGTGGAGGATGCCGGAGGCGGCGGTCATCCACTGCACGTCGCCGGGGCCGATCACGCCGCCCGCGCCGGTGCTGTCGTGGTGGGCGACGCTGCCCTCCCACGCGATCGTCACCGTCTCGAAGCCGCGGTGCGGGTGCACGCCGACGCCGCGCGGCCGGTCGCTCGGCGGATAGACCTCGGGCGCGTGGTAGTCGAGCAAGAGGAACGGATCGAGCCGGCGCGCGGCGTCGGGGATGGCGCCGGCGTAGCCGGCGACGTGGAAGCCGTCGCCCACCCAGTGGCGCGGCGGGGCCTCGACGACCCGCTCGATGGCGCGCAGGTCGCCGGCGGCGGCGGTGCGGGTGGCGCTGGCGGGGCGGACGGGGTCGAGGTTCGGTCGGGGCATGGTCGAGACAACGTCGGCACGCCGCGGGCCGGCGCAACCGGCGGCGCCGCAACGGGCGGTTCGACCGGCGGCACAATCGCGCGCCGCCCGACGGCGCGGCGAAGTGTGAGACGATCCACGGCGATGGCCGCCGCCGAGCCCGCCGCCGAGCACGTCGACGTCCTCATCGTCGGGGCGGGCCTGTCCGGCGTCGCCGCCGCGTACTACCTGCAGACGCGCTGTCCGCGCCGCAGCTACGCGATCGTCGAGGCGCGCGGCGCGATGGGCGGCACCTGGGACCTGTTCCGCTACCCGGGCATCCGCTCCGACTCGGACATGTACACGCTCGGCTACTCGTTCGCGCCGTGGACCGGCGACCGCGCGATCGCCGACGGCGCCAGCATCCGCGCGTACATCGAGGAGACCGCGCGCGCCCACGGCATCGACCGGCGGATCCGCTACCACCAGCGCGTCGTCCGCGCCGCGTGGTCGAGCGCCGACGCGCGCTGGACCGTCGAGCTCGCCCGCGACGGCGCGCCGCCGGCGACGATGACCTGCGGCTTCCTCTACATGTGCAGCGGCTACTACGCGTACGACCGCGGTCACGAGCCCGAGCTCGCGGGCGCCGCCGGCTACCGCGGCCGCATCGTCCACCCGCAGGCGTGGCCGGCCGACCTCGATCACGCCGGCAAGCGGATCGTCGTCATCGGCAGCGGCGCGACGGCGGTGACGCTCGTGCCCGCGCTGGCCGCGACCGCCGCGCACGTGACGATGCTGCAGCGCTCGCCGAGCTACGTGCTGTCACGCCCCGCCGTCGACGCGACCGCGCGCCGCCTGCGCCGCGCCCTGCCCGCCCGCGCGGCCGGCGAGCTGACGCGCTGGAAGTACGTGCTGCTCGGCGCCGCCTTCTACCAGTTCTGCCGGCGCTTCCCCGAGCGGGCGCGGCGCCTCCTCACGGCCGGCGTGCGCGCGCAGCTCGGCCCCGACTACGACGTCGATACCCACTTCAACCCGCGCTACCAGCCGTGGGACCAGCGCCTCTGCCTGGTGCCGGACGCCGACCTGTTCGCCGCGATCCGGACCGGTCGCGCCGACGTCGTCACCGACACGATCGATCGCTACACCGAGACCGGCCTGGCGCTGCGCTCGGGCCGGACGCTCGACGCCGACGTGGTCGTGACCGCCACCGGGCTGCGGCTGCTCTTCCTCGGCGGCGTCGCCCTGACCGTCGACGGCCGCGCGATCGAGCCGGCGCGCGCGCGCGTCTACCGGTCGACGATGCTGGGCGGCGTGCCGAACCTGGCGATGTCGATCGGCTACACGAACGCGTCGTGGACGCTGCGCTGCGAGCTGATCGCCGGCTACGTCTGCCGGCTGCTCCAGCGGATGGAGCGGCACGGCTTCGCCAGCGTGGTCGCCGAGCCGACCGCCGACGACGAGCCGGCCGAGCTGCCGCTCCTGGCGCTCGGCGCGGGCTACGTGCAGCGCGCGGTCGGCGACTTCCCGCGCCAGGGCGCGGCCGATCCGTGGAAGGTGCACCAGAGCTACCTCCGCGACCTCGTCGCGCTGCGCCACGCGCCGTTCGATGACGGCCGCCTGGTCTTCGCGCGGGCGCCGGTGAGCCGTGCCCACCGGGCCTCCGCGCGCGCCGCCGGAGCCTGATGGCCCGCCTCGGGCCATCCTGAATTGATGCGAGCTGGAAGGCGCGCGTCCGACGACGTTTGCCCGTGTCGACGGTCGGGTCCGATCTCGCGGTCGCGGCCCCGGCCTGAACCGACACCTTCCAGAAACCGACGCGGCTCCGGCGGCGCGCCGGCTCAGCAGGCGTGACTGAAGAGGTAGACGACGATCAGGACGGGGATCGGGATGCCGAGGAGCCACGCAATCGCATAGGGTGCTTTGGCCATGCTCGGTTCCAAAGCACGCGACGTGCCACGGCGCCGGGGCGGCCGCGTGGGCCCGTCCGGCGCCGCGCGGGCCGGGCGCGGCCGCGTTCCGCGAGCCTTCCTGCCACGCAGGTGCAGGCGCGCACCGACGGCTCGCAGGTCGAGCCGCGGTCAGCGGCCGGGTGGCAGCCGCACGCGGTAGAGCTCGCCGCGGTCCTCGCCGAGGAGGACGTAGGCGCGGTCGTCGGCGCCGACCTCGTAGCCCCAGAAGCTCTTGCCCTCGGGCGGCGCGTAGGTGCGCCGCGGCGGCCCCGGCGGCCGGAGCGGCAGCGTCCACTCCTGCTGGCCGATGCGCAGCACGACGGCGCGGGCGCCGGCGGTCAGGTCGGCGTCGAGGATCTGGCGGTTGGCGAGCTCGGGCGGCAGCGCCACCTCGCGCTCGCGGCCGTGCATGGGATCCCACAGGAAGAGGCGGGCGCGGTCGTCGCTGGCGAGCAGGATGGTGTCGCCGTCGGGCTGGCGATCGAGCGTCCACCGCGGCAGCGGCAGCGCCCGTTGGTCCTCGCCGGTGTCGAGGTCGACCCGGTGAACGTATGGGACCCCATGTTCATCCGCGAGGGTGGCGGCGACGTGGTGCTCGTCGATCCAGACCGCCCCGCCCAGCGCCTTCGGCGAGATCCGCCGGAGCGGCCGGTGGCCGCGGCCGGTGGTGAGGTAGAGGCCGGGCTCGGGGCCGACCAGGTCGAAGACGATGAGATCGCCGGTCGGCGCCAGCGCCGGCTCGGTCGCGGTGCCCTGCGACGCCTGGGTGAGCACGTGGAGGAGCCCGTCGGTGTCGAGGAAGGCGAGCCGCGACGCCACCGGCTCCTCGCGGATGAAGACCCAGGCGCCGTCGCGGTTCACCTGCGCGCGCGTGAGCGACTCGGTGTGGACGACCGTGCCGTCGTCGGTGCGCGTGATCGAGATCTGCGGCTGGCACTCCGAGAAGAACAGCGCGTCGCCCGCGGGTGACACCGCGAGCCCACCGTTGGCCCCGCGGCCGGCGGCGATCAGCACGTCGTCGCCGCTCGCCGGATCGCGGCGGCGCAGGCCGTCGTCGCCGGCGTAGTAGATGCGGCCGGCGTCGTCGAGGCCGGGCTGCCCGTAGGCGCCGTGCAGGTCGGTGAGGCAGCGCGGCGCGGCGGGCGCGCGCAGGTCGACGGTGCAGGCGCCGTCGCCGGTGAACAGGAGCGCGACCCGCGCGGCGCGGTCGATCGTGAAGCTCGCGATGCCGTCCGGGAAGGTGGCGCGCTCGGTGGCGACACCGTCGCGCAGCTCCATGAACTGCGTGCCGCTGAGCACGTAGTACTGCGCGCCGCCCGCGGTGATCTCGCCGGGGCCGAAGCCGATGCCGGCGGCGCCGGGCAGGCCCGTGATCGCGCCGCGGTCGACGTCGATGCGCGCGGGGCCGGCGCCGGAGGCCAGGCGCGCGCGGAGCAGCGCGATCACGGCGCGCTCGCCGATCGCCGGCTGCGGGCTCATCTCGTCGAGGTCCGGCGACGACGTCAGCGGGCGGTCGGCGCCGGTCGCGAGGTCGCGCACGCGCAGGTCGATGCCGGCGCGGTCGACGTGGCGGTAGACGAGCGTGTGGTCGTCGACGACGACCGGCACGCCGTCGCAGGCTCCCGACGACACGAGGGTCTCGACGGCGGACGGCGGCAGCGGCCAGGTGGGCGCACCGTCGGCGGCGCGCGGGGCGCCGGCGTCGTCGGAGCCGCGCGCCACGACGTCGGCCGCGCTCGCGCCGCGGTGGCGGTCGCGGCC
>DASZXE010000647.1:0-7955 GCA_035546475.1 Kofleriaceae bacterium | reverse complement strand
GACGAGCTGGCGGGTGTCGTCCGGAAGCCGGACAGCGCTCGCCGCGTCGCCGGCCTCCGTCGCCGCCGCCCCCGAGTCCGCGGCCGCCACCCGCGCCGCCGGCGTCCGCCCGCCGCCGCACCCGAGCCCGAGCCCGAGCCCGAGCCCGAGCCCGAGCGCCGGCAGCACCACCGCCCGCTTCATCCGCTACGCGCTCAGCTCGAGCATGCGCTGGATCGGCCGCAGCGCCCGCGCCCGCACCGCCTCCGGCACGTCGACCCGCGGCTCGAGGTCGCGCAGGCACAGGTAGAGCTTCTCGAGCGTGTTGCGCCGCATGTGCGGGCACAGGTTGCAGGCGCAGCTCTCGTCCTCCGGCGGCGCGGCGATGAGCGTCTTGCCCGGCGCCTCCGCCGCCATCTTGTGGAGGATGCCTGCCTCGGTCGCGACGATGAACGTCTGCTTCGGGCTCTTCTTCACGTGGTCGATCAGCCCCGACGTCGATGCCACGTGGCGCGCGTGCCGCAGGATCCCCTCGTGGCACTCCGGGTGGGCGATGACCTCGGCGTCCGGGTGCGCCGCCATCAGCTCGAGCAGCCGCCGCTCGCTGAACGTCTCGTGCACGATGCACGACCCCTGCCACAGGACGAGGTCGTCGCGCCCCGCCTGCTTCTGCACGAACGCGCCCAGGTGGCGGTCGGGCGCGAAGACGATCGGCTGGTCGCCGAGCGCCTTCACGATCTTCACCGCGTTCGACGACGTGCAGATGACGTCCGACAGCGCCTTCACGTCGGCCGAGCAGTTGATGTAGCTGACGACGGTGTGGCCCGGGTAGCGCTCGAGCCACTTCTCGAACGCCGGCGCCGGGCAGCCGTCGGCGAGCGAGCAGCCGGCGCGCAGGTCCGGCACGACGACGATCTTCGACGGGTTCAGGATCTTCGCCGTCTCCGCCATGAAGTGGACGCCGCAGAACGCGATCACGTCGGCCTGCGTCTTCGCCGCGGCCTGGCTGAGCTGCAGCGAGTCGCCGACGAAGTCGGCCAGGTCCTGGATCTCCGACTCCTGGTAGTAGTGAGCCAGGATCACCGCGTTGCGCTCGGCCTTGAGCCGGCGGATGCCCTCCTCGAGCTCCTCGGCGGTCAGGTCGAGCGGCTCCTGCGAGGTCGAGGCCGGCGCCGGCGCCCCGACCACCGGCAGCTTGCGCACCACATCGTCGCTCATGGCCTGTTCGTAGCACGTCCCGCGCGTGCGCCTCGCACGGCCTCCGGCGCGGCGCCGGCGAAATCCGTGATCTACCGGCGGCGCGTGTGTAACATCGCGCGGATGCGCCGGGTCCTGTTCGTCCTCGCCGCCGCCACGCTCGCCGCGTGCGCCAGCGCCGACTACCGGCCTCCCGACGCCGCGGTCGGCGACCTCGACGCGTCGGTCGACGACGCCACCGGCACCGACGCCGCGATCGACGCCCACGAGACCGACGCCTGCGTCGCCGCGCCCGAGCGCTGCAACGCGATCGACGACGACTGCGACGGCGACACCGACGAGGACTTCCCCACCGTCGGCGACGCCTGCACGGTCGGCGTCGGCGCCTGCCTGCGCGCCGGCCACTTCCGCTGCACCTCCGACGGCACCGGCGTCGAGTGCGACGCCGAGCCGGGCAACCCCGGCACCGAGTCGTGCAATCAGGTCGACGACGACTGCGACGGCATGACCGACGAGGGCTACCAGGTCGGCGTCATGTGCGACGGCCCCGACGCCGACCTGTGCGCCGAGGGCACCTTCCAGTGCAACGCCGCCGGCGGCGTCACCTGCAGCGACACCACCGGCGACAACGTCGAGGTCTGCAACGGCCTCAACGACGACTGCGACGGCGCCACCGACGAGGGCTTCGACGTCGGCATGATGTGCGACGGCCCCGACGCCGACCTCTGCCGCGAGGGGACGATCGTCTGCACGGCCGGCGGCGGCACGACCTGCAGCGACAACACCGGCAACAACGTCGAGAGCTGCAACAACCTCGACGACGACTGCGACGGCAACGTCGACGAGGGCCTGAACCTCGGCATGCCGTGCGACGGCGCCGACACCGACGCCTGCGTCGAGGGCGTCATCGTCTGCGGCGCCGGCGGCACCACCACCTGCTCCGACAACACGTCGTCGACCGTCGAGATCTGCAACGGCCTCGACGACGACTGCACCGGCGGCATCGACAACGGCTACCAGGTCAACCTGCCGTGCACCGCCGGCGTCGGCGGCTGCGCGCGCAACGGCACGACCATGTGCAACGCCGCCGGCAACGGCGTCGTCTGCAGCGCGGTGCCCGGCCAGCCGACGGCCGAGACCTGCGGAGACGGCATCGATCAGGACTGCAGCGGCGCCGACGTGTCGTGCCCCGTCAACGACCGGCCGACCTCGCCGCTCGACATCTCCAACGGCGGCACCTTCACGGTCGACCTCACCGCCGCCAACAACGACCAGGAGAACGGCGGCCTCTCCTGCGGCCTCACCGGCGGCCGCGACGTCTTCTACAGGTTCACCCTGCCGGCCGCCGAGGTCGTCTACTTCGACACGTTCGGCTCGAGCTTCGACTCGGTCGTCCGCATCTTCCCCGGCGCGTGTACCGACAACCCGGGCGCGCAGACCTGCTTCGACGACCAGTGCAGCGGCCGCCAGACCCAGGGCGCCTTGCAGCTCGCCGCCGGCAACTACTGCCTGGTCGTCGACCAGTACTCGAGCGCGCAGACGACCGGCTCGCTGGTCCTGACGTTCGCGCGCACCGGCCGCACCGGCACCGCGATCGCGGCGGCGAGCGGCACCCAGAGCGGCACCTCGTGCAGCGGCACCAACGCGATGACCGGGAGCTGCCAGCCGGTGTCGACCGCGCCGGACGCCGGCTACTACTTCCTGACCTGCCCGTCGACGACGAAGACGGTCGCCGCCAGCACCTGCAGCGGCACCGCCCACGACTCGGTCGTCTACCTGCGCAAGGCCGGCTCCGGCAACGACCTCGCCTGCAACGACGACACGACCGGGTGCGGCAACGGCCTGCAGTCGAGCTTCACCGGCGGCAGCGCGGTCGGCCCCGGCCTGTTCTGGCTCGTCGTCGACGGGTACCAGGCCGAGTGCGGGCCCTTCACCCTGACGTACGCCATCAACTGAGCGGGTCCTGACCGCGCCCTGACCGCGCCCTGACCGGGGCCTGCACGCTGCGGTGTCCGGGCCTCGGACGGTGCGACCCTGCGTCAGCTTCGCGTCGCACCTATGCAAGCGCGCGGCGAGTTGGTACGGACACAGGCCATGAAGAAGAACCTGCTCGCGGCCATCCTCCTCGCGGCGGCGGCGTGCGGCAGCGACGCTCCGGCGCCGCAGTCGCCGTCCACCTCCGATCGTCCTCACGCCGAGATCGGCGCCTGGGGCTTCGACCTCGCCGGCGAGGACCCGTCGGTCTCGCCCGGCGCGGACTTCTACAAGTTCGCCAACGGCACCTGGGACAAGAACACGCCCATCCCCGCCGACAAGTCGAACTACGGGATGTTCACCGTGCTCGCCGACAAGAGCGACGAGCGCACCAAGGAGATCATCCTCAACGCGAGCAAGGACCCGAGCCCGGAGGCGCGCAAGGTCGCCGACTTCTACGGCGCCTTCATGGACGAGGCCGGCATCGAGGCGCGCGGCCTGGCGCCGGTGCAGGGCGAGCTCGATCGCATCGCCGCGATCAAGGACCGCCACGACCTCGCGGTCGCGCTCGCGTACGACGCCCGCCGCCTGCGCACGAGCCCGGTCTCGGTGATCGTCGCGCAGGACGACCGCGACCCCGACGCGTACATCCCGACGATCGGCCAGGGCGGCCTCGGCCTCCCCGATCGCGACATGTACGACACCGCCAACCCGCAGTTCGAGGCGGTGCGCCAGGGCTACAAGCACTACATCGAGGCGCTGCTCGGCCAGGCCGGCATCAAGGACGCCGCGGCGAAGGCCGCCGGCATCTACGCCCTCGAGGAGAAGATCGCCGCCGCCCACTGGACCCGCGTCGAGAACCGCGACCCGGTGAAGACGTACAACAAGATGTCGACCGCGGACCTGGCGACGCAGGCGCCCGGCCTCGACTGGAAGGAGTGGCTCGGCGACGTCGGCCTCGACCGCGCCACCGCCGTCAACGTCAACCAGCCGACCGCGGTCGCCGGCATCGCGAAGCTGGTCGGCAGCGAGCCGGTCGACGTCTGGAAGGACTACCTGACCTTCCAGCTCCTCAGCGAGGCGGCCCCGTACCTGCCGAAGGCGTACGTCGACCTCCGCTTCGAGATGTACGGCAAGACGCTGTCGGGCGTGCCGCAGCTCAAGGAGCGGTGGAAGCGCGGCGTCGATCAGGTGACCGGCGCGCTCGGCGAGGCGGTCGGCAAGCTCTACGTCACCCGCTACTTCACGCCGGAGACCAAGGCGCACGCCGACGAGCTGGTCGGCAACCTGCTCGCCTCGATGGGTCACCGCCTCGACAACGTGACGTGGATGAGCCCGGAGACGAAGGCGAAGGCGCGCGCGAAGCTCGCCACCTACAACCCGAAGATCGGCTTCCCGAAGAAGTGGCGCGACTACAGCGCGCTCGTCGTGAAGGCGGACGATCCGTTCGGCAACGCCGACCGCGCGGCCGCGTTCGAGTACGACCGCCGGCTCGTGCGGCTCGGCCAGCCGGTCGACCGCGACGAGTGGGGCATGACGCCGATGACGGTGAACGCCTACTACAACCCGGGGCTGAACGAGATCGTCTTCCCGGCGGCGATCCTGCAGCCGCCGTTCTTCGACCCGGGCGCCGACGACGCGGTCAACTACGGCGCGATCGGCGCGGTGATCGGCCACGAGATCAGCCACGGCTTCGACGATCAGGGCAGCCAGTACGACGAGCGCGGGCGGCTGGCGAACTGGTGGACGCCGGACGACCTGGCGAAGTTCAAGGTGGCGACCAGCCGGCTCGCGGCCCAGTACTCGTCGTACTGCCCGTTCCCGGCGACGGCCGACAAGCCGGCGCAGTGCGTGAAGGGCGAGCTGACGCTCGGCGAGAACATCGCCGACCTCGCCGGCCTGACGGTCGCGTACGACGCCTACAAGCTCGCGCTCGGCGGCAAGACGGCGCCGGTGATCGACGGCCTGACCGGCGACCAGCGGTTCTTCCTCGGCTGGGCGCAGATCTGGCGGCGCCTCTACCGCAACGAGGAGCTGGCGCAGCGCCTCGTCACCGATCCGCACAGCCCGTCCGAGTTCCGGGCCGCCGTCGTCCGCAACCTCGACGTCTGGTACGACGCCTTCAAGGTCCAGCCCGGCGACGCCCTCTACCTCCCGCCCGACCAGCGCGTCCACCTCTGGTAAGGGCGCCGGCGCGGAGTGCCTGACGCGGCCCGGGCGGGAACGCTCGGGCCGTTCGCTTACCAGGCCGCCGCTTCGGGCACGGACGCGAACAGCTCGCGCAGCTCGGGGAGTTGCTCGCGCTGCCGCTTCATCTCGCGCCACACCGTCGGATGCTGGCGCCCGCGCAGCTCGCCGGCGAGCCACGACAGGTGGGCGGGCGGTGACTTCGCGTCGCGGTCGCGCTCGTAGCGGCGGACGAAGTTGACGTAGTCGACGTACGCCGCCCGGCGCGCACGGCTGAGCGCGTCGCGGTCATTGAGGTGGAGTGTGTCGATCGTGTACTTCGCGCGCTCGTACGGACGCGTGCCTTTCTTCCCGAGCGGCGTGAACTTGTAGGTGTCGCGCAGGTCGAGCCACATGAAGGTGGTGGCGTCCTCGGCACGGGGATCGATGAGGGCCGGGGCGCCAGCGATCGGCGGCACGATCTCTGCCTTGGGCTTGCGTGAGACGACGACGAGCTCGTCGGTCCCCTCGGGGAACACCGCGAAGTGGCTGCCCTTGGGGCCGTTGCACGGACCGCACGCGTAGACGTAGTTCGACCACGCAAACACGACGTCGGGATAGAGGTCCTTCGGACGCACGTGCTCGACCTCGTCAGCCATGCTGTCCTCGCAGTAGGCACAGCGCCGGGCACCCGAGCACATCCGGTCGAGGGCTTCCTTCACCGCATCGAAGGCGTCCTCGCCGCGCTGGTTGCGGAGGCCGAAGAGGCGCTTGGCCTCGGCGACGCGCTCCGCGTACGTCGGCCTCGCGTCGACCTCGGCCTGGTAGTGGACAAGCTTCGCGGCGGCAGCAGCCGCGAGCGGAACGTCAGGCAACAGGATCACGGCTGCTGGGTCTCGCTAGCGTCGGTCGGCAGCATCGCCCGCAAGGTCGTCTGCTCCTGGCGCTCCTCGGCGGTGAGCGTGTCGACGAGCTCCTGCGTGTTCAGCTCCGCGAGCCGTTCGAGCTTCTCCTGCGCGCTGTCGGAGCGCGTCACGCCCTCGCCGAAGACACCGGTGCCGTAGGCATCGAGCACGTTGCCGTAGAGCAGCCGCTGGAGCGCGAGCCCGTGGATCATCTCGCCGCGATCCTCTGCCGGATCGGCGCCCGGGCGAGGCAGCCGGAAGACGCTTCCGACCTCCGCCGCCTGGCAGATGAGCGGGCTGTGCGTCGACACGATGAACTGCACGTTCGGGAAGTGCTTGCGGAACCAGACACCGATCGTGCGCTGCCACGTCGGGTGCAGGTGCGCGTCGATCTCGTCGATCAGCACGACACCGGGACGCGCGACCTGCGTGTTGTCCGGCGAGAACAGGCCCGCCGACCCGTAGGTCAGCGCCATCTGCCGGATCAGCTCGAAGGTCATGCTGAGAATCGAACGATAGCCATCCGACAGGTCCAGTACGGGCAGCCTGAAGCCATTGCCGTCGACGATCTCGACCCCACTGGAGGTCACGTCGACCAGCCGGACATCGAACGGGAGGAACCCCGGCTGGTTGACGAACGCCAGCACCGCTGACAGCAGGGCGCCCTCGTCGCGATCTTCGAGGAGCTTGAACTTGAGCCCCTGAAGCCAGGCAAGGCATTCCGTGAGCGCGACGGCCTCGCCGAAAAGCGACACATGGCGCGCCAGGTCGGGCCGGCCGGTGAGGCTCTTCTCGAGGTCCTGGTCGCCTCCGGTGAAGCGACGGAAAGGACCATACGATGCGGCGAACCAAGGTCCCGAGGTCTCGGACGCGCCCGAGACGATGGTGCGCGAGGCGTCCGAGAAGTCGGTGGGAGAGACGTGGAGCGTGAACGACTGGCGAGGCACCGTCGCGCGGTAGTCGGCGGAGTACGCGTCCAGCCGGATCACGGCCCGGTTGGTTCCCGCGCGCAACCACCTCCGAGGCGACTGCCGCAACCACGCTGCCTCGGCAGGGCCGACCAACGCGAGCGCGATCGCCTGCAGAAAGGAGCTCTTGCCGGAACCGTTGTCGCCGAGGATGACGTGCCAGCCGGCGCTTGCGACACGCTCCGGCAGCTCCCACGTCAGCTCGGCGATGGAGCGGACGTTCTGGAGGTGCACGCGGCGCAGGTACATGAGCTTTTGGAGCATACCGCACGCACCGTGGCGCAACGGGGTGCCACCGGCGGCCACTCAGGGGCGGAGGGCGGCGGCGCGGGCGAGGAGGCGGGCGCGCTGGCGGGCGTTGCCGGCGAGCGAGGCGGCGCGGTCGAACGCGGCGGCGGCCTCGGCGGTGCGGCCGAGCAGCGCGAGGAGCTCGGCGCGGGCGGCGGGGAGGAAGTGGTAGCGGGCGAGCTGCGGCTCGTCCGCGAGCGCGTCGAGGAGGGCGAGGCCGGCGGCCGGGCCGTCGGTGCGCGACAGGGCCATCGCGCGGTTCAGCTCGATGACCGGCGACGGCGTGCGGGCGGCGAGGGCGGCGTAGTGGCGCGCGATCGCGGCCCAGTCGGTCGCGTCGATCGACGGCGCGCGCGCGTGGCAGGCGGCGATCGCGGCCTGCAGGTGGTACGGGCCGGGCTCGGCGGTGAGCGCGTCGGCGCGGGCGAGGGCGGCGAGGCCGCGCGCGATCGCGGCCGCGTCCCAGCGGCTGCGGTCC
>DASZXE010000646.1:0-9905 GCA_035546475.1 Kofleriaceae bacterium | reverse complement strand
GGCACGTAGCTGCGCGCCGCCAGATCGACGAGCCGGCTGTCGCCCCGCTCCGGCACGATCAGCCGCACGTCGACCCGCCGCAGCGCCGCCGCGATCATCGCCGTCAGCACCGCCTCGTCGGGGACGAAGTACGGCGTGGTCAGCCACAGGCGCCGCGTCGACTGGTTGATCGCCATGAAGTACGCCTTCTGGATCGCGAAGGCGCTGGCGTCGGGACCGGAGCCGAGCACCTGCACGAGGTGATCGCCGTGCCCATCGGCGCGCGGGAAGCTCGCCTGGTCGATCCCCTCGAGCTTGCCCGACGTGTAGTACCAGTCCTCGAGGAACAGCCGCTGCAGCGACCACACCGCCGCCCCGGTCAGCCGCAGGTGGGTGTCGCGCCACCAGCTCTTGCAGCGCGCCTCGCTGTGGGCGTCGGTGATGTTCATCCCGCCGGTGAAGCCGACCTTGCCGTCGCAGACGACGATCTTGCGGTGGGTGCGGAAGTCGGGCCGCCGCGTGCGGATCGAGCGCAGCCGCACCGGGTTGAAGCGCGCGATCGCGACCCCGGCCGCCACCAGCGGCGCCACGAACGCTGGCTTCAGCCCGTGCGAGCCGGCGCCGTCGATGATCATGCGCACGGTGACGCCGGCCTTCGCCCGCTCGACCAGCAGGTCGCGCAGCTCGGTGCCGATCCGGTCCGGCTCCCAGATGTAGTACTCGAGGTGGACGTGGTGGGTCGCCGCGCGCACCGCCGCGAGGATCGCGTCGTAGGCGTGGTCGCCGTCGAGGAAGACCTCGACCTCCTCGGCGCGCAGCGGCGCCGACTCGCCGACGGAGATGCCGATCCGGGCGAGCTGGAGGTGCTCGGTCGGGTCGCCGTGCTCGTGCTCGGCGAGCGCGCGCATCGCCTCGCGCACCGTCTGCTTGTTGGTCGTGAGCCTGAGCTTGCGCCGCTCGAGCCGCAGCGGGCCGATGATCCGGTAGATGAGCAGGCCGATGATCGGCAGGAACATCAGCGCGAGCAGCCACGCCAGGGTGGCCGCCGCCGACCGGCGCTGGAGGATGATCACGACCGACACGCCGCCGACCCACGCGACGAACAGCACCGAGAAGACCGCGATCCACACCGCCCGCGCTCCAGGTCAGAGCCGGACCAGCGTCAGCGCGTCGGCGCCGTTCACGCCGTAGACGATCGATCCCTCGTCGGCCGACAGGTCGACCTCGACGGCGCCGAACGCCTCCTCGATCAGGTGCCGCTCGCCGGCGAGCGAGATCGACTCGATGCCCTTCGTCGACGTGAAGAGCAGGGTCTGGCCGTCCTTGTACCAGTCGACGCCGGCGATCGCCGGCAGGCCGCTGTCGATGATCGTCGTCTCGGCGCCGCTCGCCAGCGAGATGGTGACCAGCGCGCCGCCGGTGATGCAGGCGACCTGGTTGCCGTCGGGCGCGAAACGGATCGCCTGGCAGGGCCGGCCGAGCGCGGTCTCCTGCTGGGCGGCGAGGTCGTAGATGCGCGCGTTGCTGCCGTTCACGCCGTACGCGAGCCGGCTGCCGTCGGGCGACACGTCGATGCCGAACGTCGCCAGCGACTGGTTCACCATCGTCGTCGACGCGATGTCGTTCTGGATGCGGATGATGCCGTCGTTGCCGTCGAAGTAGATCGCGTCGCCGGACGGTGACCACGCGGTGGCGGTCAGGTACGAGCCGCCGGCGGTCAGCTCGCGCAGCGAGCCGGAGTCGAGGTCGATGGAGCCGATCTTGTCCTCGTCGCCGTAGGCCACCGACAGCACGTCGCCCGACGGCGCGAAGCGGGCGCCCCACAGCCGGCCGGCCGGCGTGCTGATGGTGGCGATGTCGCCGCCGCCGTGGCCGCAGGCGCCCAGACCTGCCAGTCCGGCGAGGAGGATCCAGGCACGCGCGCGCGTCGAGGTGAGCCCCATGCAGCGGTGATAACACGGTGAGGGCCAGCCACCGTGCGGGTTCGCCCACCGCGCGCCGGCCGCGCGGGGCGCGCACGCACGCCGCCGCCATGGAGCAGGTTCCTGCCCGCCGGTGCCGGGCACGAGAGTTGCGACGTGTCGGCGGGATGATGTCCCGAGGTCCTGGCGTCGCCGTTCTCCTCGCCGTCGCCTCGCTGGCCGGCTGCACCGACGAACTCTCGTCGGTGGATGCGATTCCCCACGCGAACGCGGCCCCCGCGAACGACCTCGCGCCGCTGCGCGTCGGCCAGGCGCCGGTCGGCCCGCCGGCGGCCGCCTGTGCGTCGACGACGATCGAGAGCTGGACCGGCGACGCGAGCCGCGCCTCCGATCAGTACCCGGACGACATCGAGGCGGCGGTGACGTGGCGTCGCGTCGGCACGACCGGCTGCGTCGATCGCTACGCGCCGAGCGGCGAGGCGCACTACCACTTCGCGATCCCGGGCGCGCTGTGCCGGCAGACGGTCACGCCCGACAGCAAGTCGGTCGCGGCCGGCGAAGGCACGCTCACCGTCGATCGCTCGACCTCGCCGGCGACGTACACGATGCACGGCGCGACGACCTGGAGCGTCACCTGGACCTGCACGCGGGACGACGGCTCGACCGACACGATGACGTTCGACGCCGGCGGCCTGTGGGTCGACGCGTCGGGCACGGTGGGCGCCGGGTCGATCGCCGGCTCGACGACGCAGCCCGACGGGCTGCAGTGCGGCCAGGGCAACTCGACCCTGCCCTGCACGTACACTTGGTCGTTCACCGCGGCGCCCTGAAGCGGCGCGCGGCGCGCTCGGCGGCGCCGTCGTCGCGCGGCCCGGGCTCAGGCGTTCTGGTCGCCGCGCGGGGCATCGGCGACGTTGCGGTGCTCGTGCTCCTCGGGGTGCACGACAGCGTGGATCGCGCCGACGGTGCGCTCGATGCGCGCCTTGCGCGGCGTGCCTCGCAGGAGCGCCCACAGGCAGACGACGCCGATGAGGCACGCGATCACGATGCCGAACGCGAAGTACGCGAGCACGCCGATGCCGGCGACGAGGAAGCAGGCCACCGCGACCCGGCCGACGATGTCGTGCGGCACGCCGTCGGGGTGACCGACCTTCTCGGGGTGCTGGAGCGCGCGCTCGACCGCGACCGGCACCTTCGCGTACTCGGGATCGGGCACGGGCGGCGTGACGCCGGGCCGCACCGCGGCGCGCATCTCCTCTTCGCGACCCAACGGTTGATCTCGGGAGGTTGGCTGCATGGGACCGATCGGTGCAACCGCGGTGCCGAGCGCCCGTCGGCGACCGCGCGTCACTCGACGGTGACGCTCTTCGCCAGGTTGCGCGGCTGGTCGATGTCGGTGCCCTTGAGATCCGCGACGTAGTAGCTGAAGAGCTGGAGCGGGATCACCGAGAGGATCGGCTGCAGCTCGAGCGCGACGTCGGGGATGAGGACGACGTCGTCGGCGATCCCGCCGAGCTCGGTGTCGCCGGCGGTCGCGATCGCGAGGATGCGGCCGTTGCGCGCCTTCACCTCCGACAGGTTCGACAGCACCTTCTCGTAGCCGGGGCCGCGCGGCGCCAGCACGACGGTCGCCAGGTGCTCGTCGATGAGCGCGATCGGACCGTGCTTCATCTCGCCGGCGGCGTAGCCCTCGGCGTGGATGTACGAGATCTCCTTCAGCTTGAGCGCGCCCTCGAGCGCGATCGGGTGCTGCGCCCCGCGGCCGAGGAAGAGGCAGCCCGAGCTGTTGCCGTAGCGGCGGGCGAGGATCTGGATCTGCGCGGCGTGATCGATCACCGTCCGCATGCGGGCGGGGAGCTGCGACAGCTCGAGCAGCAGCTCGCGGCCGCGCTCGCGCGACAGCTTGCCGGTGCGGCGGCCGAGGTGGATCGCGAGCATCGCCATCGCGACGAGCTGGGTGGTGAACGCCTTCGTCGACGCCACGCCGATCTCCGGACCGGCGTGGGTGTAGAAGGCGAAGTCGGCCAGCCGCGGGATCGACGACTCGAGGACGTTGGTGATGGCGAGGACGCGCGCGCCCTTGCCCTTCGCCTCGCGCACCGCCGCCATCGTGTCGGCGGTCTCGCCCGACTGGCTGATCGCGACGACGAGATCGTCGGGGCCGACGATCGGATCGCGGTAGCGGAACTCCGACGCCAGGTCGACCTCGACCGGGATGCGGGCGAGGCTCTCGATCAGGTACTCGCCGACCAGCGCCGCGTGGTACGAGGTGCCGCACGCGACGAAGACGACGCGCTTGATCCTGGCGACGTCGAGGTCGAGGCCGTCGAGGCTGATGTCGTCGCGCTCGACGTCGATGCGGCCGACCAGCGTGTCGGAGACCGCGCGCGGCTGCTCGTGGATCTCCTTCAGCATGAAGTGCTTGAAGCCGCCCTTCTCCGCCTGCAGCGCCGACCAGGTGATGACCTTCGGCTCGCGCTCGCGCGGCTGGCCGTTGGCGTCCATCAGCGTGACGCGGTCGCGGGTGACGGTGACGATCTCGCCGTCGTCGACGAACAGGGCACGGCGGGTCTCGCCGAGGATCGCGGTGACGTCGGAGGCGATGAAGTTCTCGCCGTCGCCGAGGCCGACGATCATCGGCGACGCGTGGCGGGCGGCGACCAGGGTGCCGGGCTCGCGGTCGCTCATCGCGACGAACGCGTAGGTGCCGCGCACCTTGGCGAGCGCGGTCCGCACCGCGCTGGTGAGGTCGGGCGCGCCGGCCGCCATCGCGCGGTCGACGAGGTGCGCGAAGATCTCGGTGTCGGTCTCCGACGAGAACCGGGCGCCGGCGGCCGACAGCTCCTGGCGCAGCGCGAGGTGGTTCTCGATGATCCCGTTGTGGATGACGCTGACCGAGCCGACCTTGTGGGGGTGGGCGTTCTCGTCCGACGGCCGCCCGTGGGTCGCCCAGCGGGTGTGGCCGAGGCCGATGGTGCCGGTGACCGGCTCGCTCGCGAGCTTGGCCTCGAGGTTGGCGAGCTTGCCTCGACACCTCACGACCCGGCTGGACTCGCCCGACCACACCGACACGCCCGCGGAGTCGTAGCCGCGGTCCTCGAGGCTGCGCAGGCCGCGCAGCAGGATGGGGGTTGCTTCACGTGATCCGACGTAGCCGACGACTCCGCACATGATCGCGCGTCATTGCAGGGTGCGTGCCCGCACGCGAGCGCGCTCCACCGCGCGCGGCGAGCGATCGGCCGCGCGAGGCCGCACGTGTGTGCGCGCTGACGCACGGATCCGTGGCACGTGCGCTGCAATCATGAAGGCCATGCCCGCTGACAAGCCCGTCACTCCTCCTCCGACGCACCACCCCGCCCGCTCGTATCGCGACCTCGAGCGCATGGTGACGCCGCTCCCCGACTCGTCGCACCGGCCCACGCCCTCCGAGGCGGCCGAGGCCGAGATCCCGAAGCCGGTCGTCGTCTCCGGCGACGAGGGGGCGTACCCGAGCGCCGACCAGGTGCGCGCGGCGCTGGTCGGCCTCGGCGGCGTCGATACCAGCGACCTCGACGTCGATGTCGCCGGGGGGACCGTCACCGTCTCCGGCTCGGTCGCGCGGACCCGCGATCGCGAGCAGATCCTCGGCGCGCTCGGCCGGCTGGCCGGCGTCGCCCTGGTCCGCGATCACCTGCGCGTCCGCCTCGACTGACGGACGCGGCGCCCGCGGGATCAGGGCGAGGCGGTCGGCGCCGGCACCGTGGTCCGGCGGCCGCGGGCGTCGATCGCGGTCGACGCGCCCATGAGGACGAGGCCGATGATCGCGTAGACGATGAGCGTGATCCGCTGGCCGATCACCATCGTCACTCCGAGCGAGGCGGGGGCGCCGAGCGCGGCGAACAGGGCCGCGTTCGAGCCCTCCGAGATGCCGAGGCCCATCGGCACGATCGACGAGATGGCGCCGATCAGCGAGCCGGCGGTGGCGATCGCCGCGACCGTGCCCGGCCCGGCCGTGTAGCCGACCGAGCGCAGCACGATCCACAGCTCGCCGAGGGTCAGGATGCGCGACAGGACGATCCAGCCGGTCGGCGCCCAGCGCGAGCGGCTGCGCGCCCCGCCGCGCAGCGGCTGGCGATCGATGTCCTTCACCCGCGCCCGCCACGCATCGGCGCGCGCCTTCGAGAGGACGTGGATCGCGCGGCCGGCGTCGACGAGGCTGACCAGCGTGCCGCGCTTCACGATGAGCATGCCGGCGATCAGCGCCATCGCCGACACCAGGCTGCCGGCGTAGAGCCCGATCGCGAGCGCGTGCGGCAGGTCGAGCACCAGCGCGCAGACCGGCGCGCCGACGACGATCGTGATCAGGCGGACGCCGATGATGGCGAGGTTGTAGTGGAGGACGGCGGCGATGGCGCGGCGCGACGACGTGCGCTCCATCAAGGTCGTCGCCTTGGCCGCCTCGCCGAGGCTGCCGAGCGGCGTCACCGCGTTGATCGCGCGGCCGGTGACCTGCGCGCGCACGACGTGGAGGTACGGCGGGCAGCGCCGGCCGCCGTGGCCGAGGAAGCCGTAGATCGCGCGGCTGTCGCACAGCGTGACCAGCACCTCGACGGCGAGGACGCCGGCGAAGCCGATGCCGATCGACGACAGTTGCGAGACGAGCTGGTGAGGGCCGACCGACCACACCGTGATCGCGAGCGCGACCGCGGCGATGACGATCGAGACGATCGTGAAGACGCGCGTCCACGACGGGCCGGGGTGGTCCGGCGCCTCGGTGTCGGGCGCGGTGCAGCCGGCGTCAGCCACGCCGATCACTGCGGGGCTCGAGGTGGGCGCGGGCGGCGAGGCGCGGCGCGTGGCGGGACGACCACGGCCGACGGGGGCTGCCGAGGGCGACGAGCTGCTGCCAGTCGCGGTCGGCCTCCGCCTTCGCGCGGTCGGCCGGGTCCGCGGGCGTCGGCGGCTCGGGCGCCTTCGCGGCCGCGGCCTCGTCGGCCGGCGTCGCCACCGTCTCCGCCTCGAGCGTCAGCGGCAGCGGCAGCGGCGTGTGCTCCGGCGCCGGCGCGGCCTGGGCCTGATCGATCGCCTCGGCGCGCTCGAGCGCGTCGAGCCCGGCGAGCACGTCGGCGGCGGTCGGCCGCGCGGTCGGATCGGCGGCGAGCATCGACTCGATGATCGCGGCGAGGGGCGGCGTCACCTCCGGCCGCAGCGTCCGCACCGGCGCCGGCGCGGGCGCCGCATGGAACTGGCTCAGCACGCGCGCGACCGGCGGCACCGCGATGAACGGCGGCTGGCCGGTCGCGGCCTGGTAGGCCATCGCGCCGATCGCGTAGATGTCGGCGCGGCGGTCGTCGAGGAGGTCGACCGAGCCGCCCGGCTGGCGCGCGAGGCCCCAGCCGAGGACGCGCACGCCGTGATCGCCGCCGCCGCCGACCAGCACGTGCGCCGGCGACAGCGCGCGGTGGACGATGCCCGACCGGTGGGCGGCGGCGATCACGTCGACGAGGCCGGTGAGGAGCTCGACGACGTTCGCGATCGGCAGCGGCCCGACGCGCGCGAACATCGCGGTCAGCGGCTCGCCGCCGACCAGCTCCATCGCCATCCACGGCCGCCCGTCGGCGAGGAGGCCGGTGTCGAAGACGCGGACGATGCCGTCGTGGCCGAACGCCTCGAGGACGCAGGCCTCGCGCAGGAGCCGCTGGGCCGCCTGCGGGCTCGTCGCGAGGTCGGGGCGCAGCACCTTGACGGCGGCGCGCCGGGGCAGGACGAGGTGCGCCGCCTCGTGGACGATCGCGACCTCGCCCTCGGCGAGCACGCGGTGTAACCGGTAGCTGCCGACGGCGACCTCGAAGGAGAGCGGGCTGGCGGCGAGGTTCATGCACGCGAGCGAATGCACTCGTCGTGCCGCGGTGCGCGGTGCCGCCGGCGCCGCGTGACGTCGGCACGGGACTCGCAAGAAGTAGGCTCACGGCGTTCGCCGTGGAGTCCCCATGCCCGTCACCCACCCCTCCTCGTCGTCTCCCGTGGTCCTCGTCACCGGCGGCGCGGGCTTCATCGGCTCGCACACCGTCGATCGCCTGGTCGCCGACCGCTGCAAGGTGGTCGTGCTCGACGATCTGCGCACCGGCAAGCGGTCGAACCTGGCCGGGCACGGCAGCCTCTGCTTCGCCGACGGCTCGCCGGTCGAGCTGGTGGTCGCCGACGTCAGCCACGGCCTGTTCGCGCCGCTCGCGCCGATCACCGCCGTCCACGGGCCGGTGAGCCACATCGTGCACCTGGCCGCCCAGGTGTCGGTCGCGCACTCGCTGGCGAACCCGCTCGTCGACGTGCAGGTGAACTACGTCGGCACCGTGCAGGTGCTCGAGTACGCGCGCGCCACCGGTGTGCGCAAGGTCGTGTTCGCGTCGTCGGCGGCCGTCTACGGCGAGCCGGGCGGCGAGCCGACCGCCGAGGACGCCCCGTGCCGCCCGCTGTCGCCGTACGGCGTCGACAAGCTGGCCTCCGAGCACATGCTGCGGGCGTACGCGTCGGTGCACCGCGTCGCGTCGACGCCGCTCCGCTTCTTCAACGTCTATGGCCCGCGCCAGGACCCGACCAGCCCGTACTCGGGCGTCATCTCGATCTTCGCCGACCGCGCGCGCGCCGGCCGGCCGATCACGTTCTTCGGCGACGGCGAGCAGACCCGCGACTGCGTCTACGTCGAGGACGTGGCGCGCGTGATCGTGGCCGCCCTGCGCACCGACGGCGGCGACGGCTCGGCGATCAACGTCGGCACCGGCCGCGAGACCCGCGTGCGCGACCTGGCCGAGACGATCGTGTCGCTGGCCGGCTCGTCGTCGACGATCCAGCACGCCGAGGCCCGCGCCGGCGAGATCGTGAAGTCGGTGGCCCGCGTCGACCGCGCCCGCGCGATGCTCGACTTCACGGCGAAGACGGCGCTGCGCGACGGCCTGGCGGCGACGCTCGGCCTCGGCCGCTGAGGCTGCGGCGCGCCGGCGACGCTCGCTCGCGTGCAGCCGCTGCGGCGGCCGCCGCGCGCCGGCTCGGACTCGCCTTTCGTGCAGCCCCCTGGGATCGATCTGACTCGCCGCGCCCTGAAAGGGCGAAGACGAGTCAGAAGCGCCAGGACAGGCCGGCGACGCGGGTGGTGCCGACCGGCACCCGCCAGATGCCGACCTGCGGCTCGGCGCGCGCCGCCGCCCGCGCCCGCGCGTGGGCGTGCAGCCGGTGCTGCGCGATCGCGTAGAGGACGGCGCCGGTCGCCACCGCCGCGCCGCCGCCGATCGCGAAGCCGACCGCGATCGGGTCGTCCCCCTTGCCGCGGCCGTCGTCGGCGAGCGCGAGCCCGCTGGCGAGCACCAGCGCCGCGCCGCCGCCCGCCATGGTGAGCACCGCCCCGCGCCGCAGCGAGCGGCCCGCGCGCAGCTCGCGGCGATCGATGGCGCGGATGCAGGTCTCGACGGCGTCGAGCTGCTGCTCCGCGAGGTCGCGCGCCGGTCCCGCGAGGTCGCTGGCGAGCACGGCGCGGTACGCGACCGCCGCCTCCTCGCACCGGCCGTCCTGGCGGTAGCTCTGGCCGAGGTTGAACAGGACGCCCGGGCTCGGCCGCAGGCGGTACGCCTCGCGGTACGCCTCGCTGGCCCCCTGGTAGTCGCCCCGCTCGTACAGCTCGCGGCCGCGATCGCTCTGCGCGCGCGCGGCGTCGTCGACGGAGGCCGGCGCGATCATCCGCACCCGCTCGGGCCGCACCGTCGTCGTGACGTCGGCGTCGGCGCGGGCCCCGCCGGCGGCCGCCGCGATCAGCGCCGCGGCCGCCATCATCCAACTGCCGCGGGCTCGGATCGCGAGGGTCGCCATGGATCAGTAGGACTCGATGAGGCTGTCGGGGTGGAGGCGGTGGACGCGCGGGCGCGCGGTCGGACGCGAGGTCGCGCGCGGCGCCGCGGCGGCGGCGTCACCGTGGCGCGTGTCCCAGCGCGGCGCCGTCGCCGGCTCCGGCGTGAACGACACCAGGGTCGGCAGGGC
>DASZXE010000645.1:0-6617 GCA_035546475.1 Kofleriaceae bacterium | reverse complement strand
GGCGACGGCGGAGGCGCAGCCGGTGAGGCGGGCGACGGCGGAGGCGCAGCCGATGAGGCGGGCGCAGGCGGAGGCGCAGCCGATGCGGCGGGCGAAGGCGGAGGCGCAGCCGATGCGGCGGGCGACGGCGGAGGCGCAGCCGATGAGGCGGGCGAAGGCGGCGGCGCAGCCGATGAGGCGGGCGACGGCGGAGGCGCAGCCGCTGTGGCGGGTGAAGGCGGAGGCGCAGCCGATGAGGCGGGCGCAAGCGGAGGCGAAGCCACCGCGGCGGTGAGGGCGGCGAAGCGAGCGGCCAGCCGGAAGGCGGCCGATGGACCGCGTCGGACAAGGGGTGGGGTTGGGTAAGGAGCCAGAAGAATCTGGCGAACCGGAAGCGGTGGGCGCCGGTGGGCGTGAGAGGCGTCAGCCGAAGAGGTCGCGGGGGGCGGCGTCGTGCTCGACGGTGGCGGCGTTGAGCCAGACCGGCGCGTCGGTGGCGGTCCAGCCGGCGAGCGGCGCGGCGGCGAGGAGGTCGGCGACCGCCTCGGCGGGGAGGTCGGCGTCGAGCCAGCGCGTGCGATCGGCGGCGGCGATCACGACCGGGCGGCGGTCGTGGACCGGCGCGACCAGCGCGTCGGCCGCGGTCGTCAGGATCGCCAGCTCGTCGAGCGGCCGGCCGTCGTGCTCGCGGCGGCGCGCGATCGCCGCCAGCGTGATGGCGCGCCCGTCGTCGGCGGCGCCGGCCGGCGCGTAACGGACCGGCACGCGCGCCTTGCCGGCGCCGCGCCACTCGTAGAAGCCGTCGGCAACGACGAGGCAGCGCCCGCGCGCCAGCGGCCCGCGGAACAGGCCGCTGCCCGGCGCGCTCTCGGCCCGCGCGTTGATGATCGGCGGCCGCTTGCCGCCCTTCGGCGGCGGCGTGAGGCCCCAGCGCGCCAGTGTCAGCCGCGGTCCGCCGTCGCGCGCGACGATCGCCCGCACCGGCTGGGTCGGCGCGACGTTCCAGCGCGGCGCCCACCACGAGGCCAGCCCCTTCGGCATCGCGGGCGCGATCGCCAGGATGCCCTCGAGCTCGGCCGGCCCGACGATCGACAGCTCGAGCTCCTCGATCAGCGGCGCCTGGCGCGTCGACGGATAGCGGCCGCACATCGATCGAAGCCTACCCCGCGCCCGCGCGCGTGCTCGCCCCCGCGCCGCCAGGCCGGTCGCCGCCGCCCACGATCTCGAGCAGCTCGGCCGGCCGCGCGATCACGTGGCGCGCCCCCGCCGCCTCGAGCTCGTCGCGCCCGCGGAAGCCCCACAGGACGCCGACCGGCAGCATGCCCGCGGCCCGGCCCGTCGCGATGTCGACCGCGGTGTCGCCGACGAACGCGAGCTGCGCCGGCGCCAGGCCGAGCTCGACCGCCACCGCGAGCGCCGCCGCCGGATCCGGCTTGCGCGGCACGCCGGTGCGCTGGCCGTACACCGCGCGGAACGGGATGTCCGCCAGCCGGACACGGACCATCGCGCGGGTGAAGGCGTCCGGCTTGTTCGACAGCACCGCCAGCACGACGCCGCGGGCCACCAGCGCCGCCAGCAGCGCGTCGATGCCGGGGTACGGCCGCGAGCTGCGGTGGTCGCGCGCCTCGTACTCCTCGGCGTAGACGTCGGCCAGCGCCGCCGGATCGACGGCCGTGCCGGCGGTCGCCCGCCGCGCCAGCACCGCGGCGCCATCGCCGACCATCATCTTGTAGGCGTCGATCGGGAAGGCGGGCAGGCCGAACCGCGCGAGCGCCGCGTTCATCGACGCGCCGATGTCCTCGAGCGAATCGACCAGCGTCCCGTCGAGGTCGAAGATCACGCCGGCGAGCATCGGCGCAGGGTAGCGCGGCGCGCTTGCAGCGGCGCGGGCCCGGTGGTCGAGTAGCGCATGCTCCCCCCGTGCCGCGCCCGCCGCGCCGCGCCCGCCGCCGTACCGCTCGCGCTCGCGCCGCTCGCGCTCCTCGCCGCCTGCCACGCGACCCCGCGGCCCGCGCACCCGGACCTCACGACCACCGCCGAGGCGACCGACTGGCAGCGCACCGGCCGCTACGACGAGGCCGTCCGCCTCTGCCACGATCAGGCCGCCGCCGAGCCGGCCCGCGTCCGCTGCATCACCTACGGCGAGACGTCCGAGCACCGGCCGCTCGTCGCGCTGGTCGTCTCCGGCGACGGCGTCCTCACGCCGCGCGCGGCCGCCGCCCGCCACCGCCCCGTCATCATGGTGCAGGCCGGCATCCACGCCGGCGAGATCGAGGGCAAGGACGCCGGCTTCCTCCTCGTCCGCGAGCTGCTCGCCGGCAAGGTCGCGCCCGGCTCGCTGACCGCGGTCACGCTCGTGTTCGTGCCGGTCGTCAACCCCGACGGCCACGAGCGGTGGGGTGCCAACAACCGGCCGAACCAGCGCGGGCCCGAGGAGATGGGCTTCCGCACGACCGCGCTCAACCTCAACCTCAACCGCGACTACGTGAAGGCGGACGCGCCGGAGATGGTCGCGCTGCTCGGCCTGTTCGGCGACTGGGATCCGGTGGTCTACGTCGATCTGCACACCACCGACGGCGCCAAGTTCCAGCACGACGTCGCGGTCGTGCCCGCGCCGCTGGTCGCGCGCGGCGACGGCCTCGAGCAGACGACGGCGGCGCTGTCGGCCGCGCTCCAGGCCCGCCTCACCGAGCTGCACCACCTGCCGCTGCCGTTCTACCCCTCGTTCGAGGTCGACGACGATCCGACGTCCGGTTTCCGGACAGGCGATCCGCCCGCGCGCTTCTCCCACGCCTACGCCGCGATCCGCAACCGCATCGGGCTGCTCGTCGAGACCCACTCGTGGAAGACCTACCGCCAGCGCGCGATGGCGAGCCACGACACGGTGCAGGCGCTGCTCGAGCTGGCGACCTCGCAGGCCGCCGGCTGGCGGACCGCGTGCGATCGCGCCGACGAGGCAGCGCGCCACCTCGGCGGCACCGACGTCGCGCTGCTCTCGCAGGGGACCGACGCCAGCGCGCACACCATCGACTTCCTCGGCTACGCGTACGAGCGGCGCGCGTCGGAGGTCTCCGGCGGCACCTGGATCGTCTACGACGAGTCGAAGCCGGAGGTCTGGAAGGTGCCGCTCCGCGATCAGGTCGCGCCGAGCCTGACCGTGACCGCGCCGCGCGGCGGCTACGTGGTCCCGGCGGCGTACGCGGCCCGCGTGCGCGCGCTGCTCGCGCTCCACCGCGTCGCCTCGGTGCCGCTCACCCGCGCGCTCACCGTCCACGGCCAGGTCTTCCACGCCGACAAGGTCGAGCCCGGCAAGCTGTTCGAGGGTCGCGAGCCGGTGAAGGTGACCGGCGGCTGGCAGCCGGAGACCGTCGCGCTCGCGCCCGGCGCGCTGTGGGTGCCGATCGCGCAGCCGGGCGCGCGGGTGATCCTCCAGCTCCTCGAGCCGACCGGCCCGGACTCGATGGTCGCGTGGGGCGACTTCAACGCCTGGTTCGAGCAGAAGGAGTACCTGGAGGCGTACCTCGCCGAGCAGTTCGCGCGCGACCTGATGGCGAAGGACCCGGCGGTCAAGGCCGAGTTCGAGGAGCGCCTCGCCAAGGACCCCGCGTTCGCCGCCGATCCGAAGGCGCGCCTCGAGTTCTTCGCGCGGCGCCATCCGTCGTGGGACACGCAGCTCGACCGGGTTCCGATCGTCAAGACCGACGAGGTCCCGGCGGAGGCGGCGCCGGCCGCGCGATAGCCGGCTTCGAGGAGCGGATCAGTGCGCCCAGAGCTCGAGCTGCGCCTTTCCGCCGCCGGGCAGGTTGCCGTACCGGAACTCGACGCGGCGGATCGCGCGCGCGCCGCCGGGCAGGTCGATGTCGCGGCTCCAGGTGTCCTGGCCGAAGACGAACCGCGTGTTCGGCGAGAACGTCTGGCCGTCGCCGAACACGACGACGACGTCGAACAGCTCGAGCGCGGAGTGCTCGACCTTGAGCCGGATCGTCGTGAAGCGGCCGTCGGCGCGCCCGACCGGGATGACGTCGTGGTCGGCGCCGCCGTCGACCCAGCGCTCGCCGAGCTTCTCCCAGCCGGTCATCTCCTCCATGCGCGCGTCGCGCCGATCGTCGCGTCGCTCCTCGCGCCGCTCGGCGCGTGACGGGCCCGGCGCGGTGTGGACCACGCAGGCGGCGAGGGTGGACAGCAGCATCCCGGTGACGAGTCGATGGGCCTTCATGTACCGATCGTACCCGCGCGCGCCCGGCGAGGTTAAACCTCGGCCGTGCCGATCGACGCTCCTCCGGTTCCGCCCGACGACCCGACCCGCGCGCCCGCGGACGCCCTCGACCCGGGCGCGCTCCTCGACGCCCTGTGGCGCGACTACGTGGCGCTGACGCCGCAGGCGGCGCGCATCCACGCGCTGTTCGCGGCGCGCGGCGAGACGATCGCCAACGACCACGTCGCGCTGCGCAGCTTCGCGCGCCCCGGCGTCGACGTCGCCGCGCTCGCCGCGCCGTTCCTCCGCCGCGGCTGGCTGCCGCGCGACGACTACCGCTTCGCCGACAAGCACCTGCGCGCCCGCCACTACCAGCACCCGGATGCGCGCTGGCCGAAGATCTTCATCAGCGAGCTCGTCGTCGACGAGCTGTCCGCGCGCGCGGCCGCGATCGTCGACGGCCTCGTCGCGCAGCTCTCCGCCGGCTTCGGCGCGCGCGACGACCTGCCGTACGCCGGCCGGCCGTGGCGCGTCGAGCACGCGACCTACCGCGCGCTCCTCGCCGAGAGCGAGTACGCCGCGTGGATGGCCGCGTTCGGCTTCCGCGTGAACCACTTCACCGTCGACGTCAACCGGCTGACCACCCTCGCCTCGCTCGAGGAGGTCAACCGGCTGCTGGTCGAGCACGGCTTCACGCTCAACACCGACGGCGGCGCCATCAAGGGCACGCCCGCCGAGCACCTCGAGCAGTCGTCGACGCGCGCCGAGCCGGTCGACGTCGCGTTCGCCGACGGCGTCCACCGGGTCCCGTCCTGCTACTACGAGTTCGCGCGCCGCTACCGGCTGCCGTCGGGCGAGCTGTTCCACGGCTTCGTCCCCGCGTCCGCCGACACGCTGTTCCAGTCGACCGACGCGCGGCGCTGAGCGGCACGCAGCGTCAGGTCGGCGGGGCGAGCCCGGCGGCGACGCAGTTGTCGCGGTGGTGGTCGCGCATGCCCTCGACGTCGGCGGCGCGCGGCAGCGGGATGGCGAGGGCGGCCTCGAGATCGCCGGCGGCCGCGGCGTCGAGCAGGCGATCGAGGTAGTCGCGGTCGGCGCGCGCGATCGCGATCGCCTCGGCCGCGGTGAGCCGCGGGCCGTGGCCGGGCACCACCTCGCCCACCTCGGCGAGCACCGCGAGCAGGCGGTCGAGCGTCGCCCGGTACGCGCGGGCGTCGTCGACGAACGGGATCTCGCACGGCGACAGGTAGTCGCCCGGCAGCAGCACGCCGCCGGCGACGAGGCCGAGCCCGTCGGGGCTGTGGCCGGGCAGGTGGAGCGCGCGCAGCTCGACGCCGGCCAGCGCGAGCGCGCCCTCGTCGACGGCGCGCAGGTCGGCGGGCCACCGGTGCCCGCCCGGCCGCGGCACGTACCAGCGCGAGTCGAACGCGCGGGCGTCGGCGAGGTACGCCGCGGCGCGCGGTGCGCCGGCGGCGACGGCGCCGGCGAGGTCGCGGCTGACCCACACCGGCGCCCCCGGCAGCGCCGCGTGGCCCATCACGTGATCCCAGTGGCCGTGGGTGAAGACGACCGCGCCCGCGCCGCCCAGCTCCGCGGCGCGCGCCGCGATCGCGTCGAGCTCGCGCGGGAAGTAGGCGGGATCGAGCACCACGCAGCCGCGCGCGGCCCCGTCGCCGGCGAGGATCGTCGTGTTGGTCTGCCAGATGCCGCTCGTGAGGACGTCGATGCGCACACCGCAGCATATGCGCCTCCGTCGACGGCGGCGCGGCCGTGACGTACCGTGAGCGGGTGGAGCCCGACGACGTCAGCGCGGACGCGCCGCCGGCGCGGACGATCGGGCGGTACCGCGTGCTCGCGGTGCTCGGCGCCGGCGCGATGGGCGAGGTCGTGCGCGCGCGCGATGACCGGCTCGGCCGCGACGTCGCGATCAAGCGGATGAAGGTGCCGGCCCGCGCGCTGGCGGAGGTGTTCGCCGCCCGCTTCGAGGCGGAGGGGCGCGCGCTCGCGTCGCTGACCCATCCGGGGGTGGTGCAGGTGTTCGACCTCGGCGTCGACGGCGACGAGCCGTACCTGGTGATGGAGCTCGTCGACGGGCCGACCTTGCGCGACGTCGTGCGCGACCGCGGGCCGCTGCCGGTCGCCGAGGTGCGCGCCGCCGGGATCCAGCTCGCGCGCGCGCTCGAGGCGGCCCACGCCCGCGGCGTGCTCCACCGCGACGTCAAGCCGGCCAACGTGCTGCTCGCCCCCCGCAGCGTCTGGAAGCTGGCCGACTTCGGCCTCGCGCACCTGCCCGACTCGTCGGTGACGCTGAGCGGCCAGTTCCTCGGCACGCCGGCGTACGCGGCGCCCGAGGCGCTGGCGCTCGGCCAGTTCGGACCGCCGGCGGATGTCTTCGGGCTGGCGGCGACCTTGTACGAGGCGGCGACCGGGGCGCGGCCGCACG
>DASZXE010000644.1:0-2261 GCA_035546475.1 Kofleriaceae bacterium | reverse complement strand
GTGCTCTGCCTTCGACACAACGATCACCGGCTGCGTCGACACCCGGCGCCCAGTCGCGCTGCTCTTCTTCGGCTTCGGCTCGTCGGCAGGCCCATCGTTCTTGCGCGCACGGCTTGGCTGCACGCGCTTCGGCTCACCGGCCGCCTTGGGGAACTGCGGCGGCCACGGCGCGTCGCCCTGGCCCTCCGCCTCGTGACGCGCGGCGAGCTCGAGCAGCCCGTCGAGCGAGCCGGTGGCCTCGTCGATGCCGGCGTGCGCGTCGCCATCGCGGGCGAACAGCGCCGGCACCGTGCGCAGCGTGTACGCCGCCGGATCGCACGTCGCGAGCGCGGCCCAGGTCAGCGGCATCGACACCCGCGCGTCGCGCGTCGGCCGCACCGAGTAGGCGCTCGCCGTCGTGCGGTCGCGCGCGTTCTGGTTGTAGTCGAGGAAGACGCCGTGCCGCTCCTCCTTCCACCACTTGCTGGTGGCCAGCGCCGGCGCGCGGCGCTCGACCTCGCGCGCGACCGCCAGCGCGGCGCGCCGCACGCGATCGAACGGCCAGCGCGGCGCGATGCGGACCAGCACGTGGATGCCGCGCGAGCCGCTGGTCTTGGGCCAGCTCACCAGCCCGTGATCGGCGAGCACCGCCTGCGCGACCTGCGCGACCTCGATGATCTGCGGCCACTCGACGCCGGGCACCGGATCGAGATCGATGCGCAGCTCGTCGGGGTGGTCGACGTCCTCCGCGCGCACCGGCTGCGGGTTGAGATCGACGCAGCCGAGGTTGACGACCCACGCGAGGCCGGCGGCGTCGTCGCACACGACCTCCTCGGCGGAGCGGCCCGACGGGAAGTGGAAGACGGCGGTGCGCAGCCAGTCGGGCCGGTGCTCGGGCGCGCGCTTCTGGTAGAACGGCTCGGCCTCGACGCCGTCGGGGAACCGCTTGAGCACGAGCGGCCGCCGCGCGATGCCGCGCACCGCCCCGTCGGCGACCGCCAGGTAGTAGCGGACCAGCTCGAGCTTCGTGATGCCGAGCTGCGGGAAGAAGACCTTGTCGGGGTTGCTGATCCCGACCTCGCGCCCGTCGACGGTGAGCAGCTCTCGCTTCGGCGCCACGCCGCGAGGATAGCCCGCATTCGCCTCCCCGCTCCCGCTCCCGCTCCCGCTCCCGCTCCCGCTCCCGCTCCCGGTCCCGGTACGATGCCTCGTGCCCTTCGCCCACGAGAGCCTCGAGGTCTACAAGGTCGCGCTCGACTTCCTTGTCTTCGCGAACGAGATCGTCGAGAGCGTTCCGCGTGGAAAGGGGCACCTCGCGGACCAGCTCGCGCGCGCATCGACGTCGATCGTGTTGAACATCGCCGAGGGCGCAGGCAAGTACTCCAGGCCAGACAAACGCCGGTACTACGTCAGCGCCATTGGTTCGACGACGGAGTGCGCGGCGATTCTCGATATCTGCCTGCGTCTGGCCTTGATCGGGAATGGCATGCACGTGAGCGGCAAGGCCGCGCTCGAGCGAACCGCGGCGATGCTGGTGAAGCTCGCGAAGGCACAGGAGCGCTGAGGGCGATCGGGAGCGGGAGCGGGAGCGGGAGCGGGGACGCCGCGACGAGCTCAGTAGCTCGAGCCGTCCTTGCGGCGGTAGCCGCCGCGGCCGGAGTAGCGCCCAGGCAGGAACTGCAGGTCGATGTCGCTGTACTGGCCGGCGTCGCGGTCGTCGCGCCCGCCGACGACGAGGAAGCGCGCGGGCGCGTCGCTGCGGTTCTGCAGGTGGTGGCCGTCGGGTACGCCGGCCTTGAAGCCGGCCGCGTCGCCGGCGCGCATCACCTCCTCGCCGGCGTCGGTGACCAGCACCAGCTCGCCCTCGACGACGTAGACGAGCTCGTCCTCGTGCGTGTGCCAGTGGCGCTGGCTCGACCACGCGCCGGGCGGCAGCGTGACCAGGTTGACGCCGAACTGGGTCAGGCCCGCCGCGTCGCCGAGCTTGAGCCAGCGCCGCGCCCGGCACGGCTCGGCGTGGTCGCCGGGGTAACGGCTGCCTTCTCCGGTGGGCGCGCTGCTCGGATCGATCTTCTTCATGGGCACAGGATGCCGCACGCGCGGCCGACGTTGCTCCGTGTCGCCGCGCTCGGGGGCAGCTGTGGAGGTCGGCGTGCTATCCACGGCCATGGCGACCGCCACGGCCCCCGGCGCGAGCCCGGGGAGCGCGCCGGGCGGCGAGGCGCTGCCGGCCGCCTGGTTCGACTGGCTGACCTGGCCGGCGCTCGTCGGCGCCGCCGTTG
>DASZXE010000643.1:0-3142 GCA_035546475.1 Kofleriaceae bacterium | reverse complement strand
GCGTACTCGAGGTGCGTCGGCGTCGAGTACGCCCACTGGTTGTTGTCGCAGATGAAGACGACCGGGAGCTGCCGCACGCCGGCGAGGTTCATCGACTCGTGCGCGTCGCCGCGCGCCATCGCGCCCTCGCCCGACCAGGTGACGGCGACGCGCCGCTCCTCGCGGATCCGGAAGGCGAGCGCGGCGCCGACCGCCACCGGCATCATCGCCGGGAGGTGGCTGACCATGGCGATCAGCCCGAGCCGCTGGTCGGCCATGTGGACGTTCCCGTCCTTGCCCTTCGTCGGCCCGTCGGCCTTGCCCATGAACTGCGCGAAGATGCGCCACGGCTCGACGCCGCGCGTGATGTGCACGCCCATGTCCCGGTGCAGCGGGGTGCCGACGTCGTCGGGGCCCATCGCCCACGCGACGCCGCACGAGGCGGCCTCGTTGCCGCGGCCCGTGTAGTACGAGCCGGGGCTCTTCCCCTGGCGGTAGAGGATGTGGCCGCGTTCCTCGACTCCGCGAGTCGTGACCATGTTGCGGTAGATGGAGAGGAGGTCCTCGCGGTCGAGGCCCCACTCCTTCACTTCCTGGAGCGAGCCGGTGGGCTCGGCTAGGCGCGCGCTCGTCACTGCACCGTCCTCGCGTCGTGGGTCGGAACGACGCCGGTCATCGTAACGGCGCGACTAGGCTGGCAGGGTGGGAAAGGCGTCCGACTGGCTGCGCGAGGAGCGCCGCAACGTGCTGGGGCACTGGACGGCGTTCTGCCTCGACTGCGGCCATGCGCAGCGGTGGTTCGTCGAGTTCGAGGCGGAGGTGCCCGAGGCGTGCCCCGGCTGCGGCGGCACCATGCTGCGCCGGTGCCCCGCCTGCGAGGCGCCCTTCTCGTCGACGTTCGCCGTCGAGTGCGAGGAGTGCGGGCACGCGCTCCGCGATCCCGAGCTGCTCGGGATGCGCATCCGCAAGCCGTAGACGGGGCTCGTCGAGGCGACGCCCCGCCCTGGTGGCTGCCTACAGCCCGAGGCTCGGCTTGATCGCCGAGAAGCGGATCACCGTGACGGTGTCGTCGGGCGACACCTCGCGGTTGTAGAGCTGCCCGAGCCAGCGGGTGAGCTCGTCGGTGTGGCGGATCTCCGGGTTGTCGTGCTCGATCTCGTTCGGCGACAGCTCGGAGAGCGTCTTCACCTCGACCTTGTCGATCACCGCGTCGAAGACGTGCTGCCGCGGGCTGTACCGGGCGCCGACGAGGACCGAGACGATCATCCCCTTCTGGTACTTCCGCGACTTGTCGCCCAGCCGGATCGTGGCCGACTTGCGGTGGTTCCGGAGCTGGGCTTCGACGATCGGCGAGTAGAAGTTCAGCGCGAACGCGGGCACGGGCCCGGGACTTTACTCCTGATTCGCGAGGACGGCCGCGGCTTTGCGGGCCATGTCGCGCTCGCCGGCGTACGTGAGCAGCGCGGGCGCTTCGTCGAGCGGGAGCCACCGGACATCCGCCACCTCGTGCCGGAACGCCTCCGGCAGGTCGCCGAGCCGGCCGCCCGTGTAGCGCACGAGGAAGAACGAGACGACCTTGAACACGCGCTCGCCGTCCCAGTTGAACCAGTAGCGGACGTCGCCGAGCTTGCCGAGCGACCGTCCGTGCGCCCCGGTCTCCTCCGCCACCTCGCGCAGCGCGGTCGCCTCGCCGCGCTCGCCCTCGTCGATGCGCCCTTTCGGCAGCGCCCAGACGCCGGGCCGCTTGCCCGCGGGCCGGATCGCCGCCAGCACCCAGCGGCCGTCCAGCCGGCGCACCAGCACACCCCCCGCCGAGAACTCGCGCCTCACAGCGCACTCACACCAGGATGGTACCCGGATCTCAGCGTCGCAGACTTAGATTCCACTGCTAGACTGGCGTGCTGGCACTCGGCGCGTTAGAGTGCCAACCGCAAGCACAAGTCTGTCACAAGGGTGGAGGTCAACGCATGAATCTGCAGCCGCTTGGCGATCGCCTGATCGTCGAGGTCCTCGAGGAAGAGGAGACCACGGCGAGCGGCATCGTCCTGCCGGATACGGCGAAGGAGAAGCCGCAGCGCGGCCGCGTCCTCGCTGTCGGCCCTGGCGCCCGCGACGAGAACGGCGAGCACATCGCCATGGATCTCGAGGAGGGCGACGAGATCATCTTCAGCAAGTACGGCGGCACCGAGATCAAGGTCGGGGTCGACGATGTCCTGATCCTGCGCGAGTCGGATGTGCTCGCCAAGGTCGTCGGCGACCGCGCAGCGGTCTAGAGAAGGAGAGAAGAGAGACCATGGCTCACAAGGAGCTCAAGTTCAACGAGGATGCGCGCCGCTCGCTCCAGCGCGGCGTCGACACCCTCGCCGACGCGGTCAAGGTGACGCTCGGCCCGAAGGGCCGCTACGTCGTGCTGGACAAGAAGTTCGGCGCGCCGACCATCACCAACGACGGCGTCACCATCGCGCGCGAGATCGAGGTCGAGGACGTCTTCGAGAACCAGGGCGCGCAGCTCGTCCGCGAGGTCGCCACGGCGACGAACGACGTCGCCGGCGACGGCACCACGACGGCGACGGTGCTCGCCCAGGCGATCGTCCGCGAGGGCCTGAAGAACGTCTCGGCCGGCGCCAACCCCATGGGGCTCAAGCGCGGCATCGAGAAGGCCGTCGAGCTCGTCACGGAGAACCTCAAGACGCAGTCGACCGAGATCTCCGGCAAGGAGGACATCGCCCGCGTCGCGACCATCTCGTCGCGCGAGCGCGAGATCGGCGACGTCATCTCCGAGGCGATCGAGAAGGTCGGCAAGGACGGCGTCGTGAACGTCGAGGAGGGCCAGACCTTCGGCCTCGAGCTCGAGTTCACGGAGGGCATGCAGTTCGACAAGGGCTACCTGTCGCCCTACATGATCACCGACGCCGAGCGCATGGAGGCCGTGCTCGACGACCCGTACATCCTGGTCGCGAACCAGAAGATCGGGGCCGTCAAGGACGTCCTCCCGGTGCTCGAGCAGGTCATCCAGGCGGGCCGCCCGCTGCTGATCGTGGCCGAGGACGTCGAGGGCGAGTCGCTCGCGACGATCGTGGTCAACAAGCTGCGCGGCACCTTCCAGGCCGTCGCCGTCAAGGCGCCGGGCTTCGGCGACCGCCGCAAGCGCATGCTCGAGGAC